>NZ_BAAHXI010000255.1:0-201 GCF_054656955.1 Deferrisoma palaeochoriense | reverse complement strand
GCTGCGAGAAAAGGGCTGCTACATCAAGGACATCGCCGCTCGACTCGGGGTGCACCCGCGCACGGTGAGCCGTGCCCTCGTGCGAGGTGCGGCCCCTTCGGGGAGGCGCCCCAAGGCACGAAAAGGCAAACTCGATCCCTTCAAGCCCCTGATCGACGACCTCCTCGCCCAAGGCGTATGGAATGCCGTGGTGGTCCTCCG
>NZ_BAAHXI010000254.1:0-201 GCF_054656955.1 Deferrisoma palaeochoriense | reverse complement strand
ATCGAGTTGTTCTTCAAGGCCCTGAAGCAGAACCTCAAGGTGAAGACCTTCCTTGGGACCACCGAGAACGCGCTGGCCATCCAGATCTGGACCGCCTTGATCGCCATGCTCCTGGTGAGCTTCCTGAAGTGGCGGTCTCGGCGGGGCTGGTCGCTGTCCAACCTGGTGGCGCTGCTGCGCTGGAACCTGTTTCAGTACAAG
>NZ_BAAHXI010000253.1:0-204 GCF_054656955.1 Deferrisoma palaeochoriense | reverse complement strand
CTACAGTCGCTGCATCCGGCACTCAGCCAACGATTGGGATTCTTCCGGCCCAGCAGACTGACGAAAATTCCCAGAGTTCCTGAACGGTTCCGTCCACCCGGCTGAGTGCCGGATGCAGCGTAAGCCGGATGCCGCACTCACGCACGGCCGGAGGCAGGCCCCATGCCCTCGCGATCTCCTTGCGCGCCTGTATTGACGCCGGGT
>NZ_BAAHXI010000252.1:0-204 GCF_054656955.1 Deferrisoma palaeochoriense | reverse complement strand
TCGACGAACGTTTGTGCCGCGTGGCAGACGCGGAAGGCGCGAATGTCCTGAGGGTCTAGCGGGTGCGCCCCACGGGATGCGCGTCGGGCCAACCGGCCCCGGCCCATGTGCAACGACCCACGATGCATGGCAGCCCCCCCGGTGTGGGTCACTCACCAGATCACCCGTCACGGCAGTTGCGCCACTGATGCACACAAATTCACG
>NZ_BAAHXI010000251.1:0-204 GCF_054656955.1 Deferrisoma palaeochoriense | reverse complement strand
AAGGAGCGGTGGACCGCGGGGAAGTGCGAATGCTGACATAAGTAGCGATAAAGCGGGTGAGAATCCCGCTCGCCGAAAGCCTAAGGTTTCCTGGGGAAGGCTCGTCCGCCCAGGGTTAGCCGATACCCTAAGCCGAGGCCGAAAGGCGTAGGTGATGGGAAGCCGGTTAATATTCCGGCGCCACCGGGGTCGCGTTTGGACCGA
>NZ_BAAHXI010000250.1:0-205 GCF_054656955.1 Deferrisoma palaeochoriense | reverse complement strand
TGGCGCAATGGGGGGCTCGTCAACCGATCACCTCGTTTCGGTTGACGACGGCCGGGGGGCCGTGGTACCTACGCGGCTCTCCGGCCGCCCGCGGGGCGGCCCCTCCCCCACCCGAGGAGACGAGCCATGCGGGAGCGGATCGAGGCGCTCGAGCGACGCGTGCTGGACGGCGGAGAGGTCACGGCCGAGGAGGCCCTGGAGCTCC
>NZ_BAAHXI010000249.1:0-206 GCF_054656955.1 Deferrisoma palaeochoriense | reverse complement strand
GCGGTCTCCCACGCGCACGGCGCCGCGGGGGTACCTGGACCTGGGGCCGAGGATCCTCCAGGTAGATCCGCTGGGACGCCTTCACATCCACCACGAACACTTCCCCGTCGGCGTCCAACCCCCGCAGGAACTTCGGGTCGGCCCCGTAGAACGAATCTGCCCCCACCCAGGCGAACTCCACGCCAAGGCGCCGGGCGTGTCGAACC
>NZ_BAAHXI010000248.1:0-206 GCF_054656955.1 Deferrisoma palaeochoriense | reverse complement strand
ACGCCGCCTCCGGTTTGGGGGCGGCGTTTTTGTTTGGGGTGGCGGGGGGCTTTGGGTACGGGGGCACGCCCGGAGGGTGAGAACCCCCGCTGGGGTTCGACGATTCCGCAGGAGAGCGGAATCGGACGATCCCGAAGGGATCGCCCGAAGGGCGAGGCCCAAGGAGGGGCCGAGTCCATCCCGTAGGGCGTGCCATTCGCGAAGGA
>NZ_BAAHXI010000247.1:0-206 GCF_054656955.1 Deferrisoma palaeochoriense | reverse complement strand
AGTTCGACACGCCCGGCGCCTTGGCGTGGAGTTCGCCTGGGTGGGGGCAGATTCGTTCTACGGGGCCGACCCGGAGTTCCTGCGGGGGTTGGACGCCGACGGGGAAGTGTTCGTGGTGGATGTGAAGGCGTCCCAGCGGATCTACCTGGAGGATCCTCAGCCCCAGGTCCAGGTACCCCCGCGGCGCCGTGCGCGTGGGAGACCGT
>NZ_BAAHXI010000246.1:0-207 GCF_054656955.1 Deferrisoma palaeochoriense | reverse complement strand
CGCACCATGTCGGCGATCTTCAGCCCGCGGCGCTTCGCAAAACACACATCTTCCACCCCGGCGCCCTTCGCCGCCGCCAGGTTTGCCCTGGACGCAAATCCGCCGTCCGCCGCGGTCTGCTTCGGGGCTTCCCCGTAGATCTCCACGTGCCGCTCCACCATCGGCACGAACAGGTCCGAGTCGGCCGGGTTCCCCCGGCACACCAGG
>NZ_BAAHXI010000245.1:0-207 GCF_054656955.1 Deferrisoma palaeochoriense | reverse complement strand
GTTGTGGCAGGGGTGGCATCACCACATGGCGATGGTGCTGATGGCGTTGTTGTTCTTGTTGGAGGTCCGCCGAAAGCATCGTGGTACGTTGCCCTTGTTGAGTGCGCGCGACGTCCGGGAAGTGCTCAGCATCTTGCTGCCGCGCGCGAACGTGACATTGGAGGACGCTCTGGCGCAGATGGCCCGACGTCACCGGCGAAGGGCATC
>NZ_BAAHXI010000244.1:0-207 GCF_054656955.1 Deferrisoma palaeochoriense | reverse complement strand
TGAGCTCCAGGGCCTCCTCGGCCGTGACCTGGCCGCCGTCCAGCACGCGCCGCTCGAGCGCCTCGATCCGATCCCGCATGGGTCGTCTCCTCGGGTGGGGGAGGGGCCGCCCCGCGGGCGGCCGGGAAGCCGCGTAGGTACCACGGGCCCCCGGCCGTCGTCAACCGAAACGAGGGAATCGGTTGACGAGGTCCCCCCATTGCGCCG
>NZ_BAAHXI010000243.1:0-208 GCF_054656955.1 Deferrisoma palaeochoriense | reverse complement strand
GATGTACTCCGCCCACTTCGTGCCCTCGATGAACGGGAACGTCACCCCAAACACCGTGAACACCCCGCTCGACACGAAGTAGTGCCCGATCGCGATCGCCTTCTCGCTCATGTACTCCGGCGCCGCCCCCGCCACCGGCAGGTCCGAGATGTCATCGCCCAGACCGCCCGTCTTCACCATCTCCGAAAGCGCCACCAGGATCCGGCTG
>NZ_BAAHXI010000242.1:0-208 GCF_054656955.1 Deferrisoma palaeochoriense | reverse complement strand
TAGCCGGATTCTGGTGGCGCTCTCGGAGATGGTGAAGACGGGCGGTCTGGGCGATGACATCTCGGACCTGCCGGTGGCTGGGGCGGCGCCGGAGTACATGAGCGAGAAGGCGATCGCGATCGGGCACTACTTCGTGGCGAGCGGGGTGTTCACGGTGTTTGGGGTGACGTTCCCGTTCATCGAGGGCACGAAGTGGGCGGAGTACGTG
>NZ_BAAHXI010000241.1:0-210 GCF_054656955.1 Deferrisoma palaeochoriense | reverse complement strand
TTCCCTTCGGAGTCTACTACCATCACTCCGTAGGAACGTAGGACCTGATTCAGAAGGGATTGCGACCCGACAAGCCGCCCCACTTTGTGGGGTGTGTTAGGTAGGAACGTAGGACCTGATTCAGAAGGGATTGCGACCGTCACCTTCTCGTACCGTTCCACCACGCTCTCGTAGGAACGTAGGACCTGATTCAGAAGGGATTGCGACGGG
>NZ_BAAHXI010000240.1:0-211 GCF_054656955.1 Deferrisoma palaeochoriense | reverse complement strand
CCCCCGGTACCCTTCGAGGTAGTCCCGCGCCACCTGTCCCCCTCGCGTCGGTGCGTAGTGGTACTCCACCGCCGGTCGGCCAGAGGGCCCTCCCAGGAACACCCATATGTACGACTTCGTCTGGGCCGATCGCCCCGGCTCCTGCAGCACCTGAAGTGTCGTCTCGTCCACCCGGATCACCGGCCCCGCCCGTACCTCCTCCCGCAAGAGT
>NZ_BAAHXI010000239.1:0-220 GCF_054656955.1 Deferrisoma palaeochoriense | reverse complement strand
CTTCCAAACGGGATCCGGCATCCCCGAGGAATCCGGTCGCCAATGCAAACCACGCGAGCCCTCCGGACCAAGCTTCCAAGCAGGCACAACGGCACTAAAGACAGACCGGCCACCACGACCCAAGGTGTTCGGGTAGCCAATCATGAAAACGGCCCTCAGGCCAAGTTACTCTCTTGCAAACAGGCCGCGCCCCGCGCGGCTTACGGGAGCTTCCAAGTAA
>NZ_BAAHXI010000238.1:0-221 GCF_054656955.1 Deferrisoma palaeochoriense | reverse complement strand
TTTGAGTACATCGAAGGGTGGTACAACCCCCACCGTCGGCACTCGGCTCTGGGGTATCTGTCGCCCGTGCGCTACGAGGAAGAGGCGAGCCGGAAGGCGGGGGGGTGTCAAGATTTTTGTGTATAGGCCCGGGACCGTTCATGGTCACATTTCAACCAGATCGAAGTGGATTGCCAACTGGACCCGGGCTCGCCCCCAGTAGGTGCTGGGCCGCCCCCATG
>NZ_BAAHXI010000237.1:0-222 GCF_054656955.1 Deferrisoma palaeochoriense | reverse complement strand
CTGGAGATCGAGCCGCGGCAGCTCATGTGGTTACTGAGCGGGCTGGAGATTGAACAGAGGGGTTCGCATCAGCGGTTATCTGTGTCGGTGGCGGCCTGAAAAAATAGATACGGAGGCCATTTTACAGAAAAAGCGCTGGACACGACGGGGCTCTATGTGGTATAGGGCAGGGCATGAAAACGATAGAACCCGCCCTGCCGAACGATATAAAGGTTCTGCGCG
>NZ_BAAHXI010000236.1:0-222 GCF_054656955.1 Deferrisoma palaeochoriense | reverse complement strand
TTTTCCTTCCACCGTACTCGCCGGAACTCAACCCCGATGAACTGGTGTGGTCGCAGGTGAAGCGGCGAGTGGCCCGGGAGGTGGTGCGATCGAAGAAGGACCTGAAGGCCCGGGTCCTCTCCGCCTTGCGCTCGTTGCAGCGGATGCCGGACAAGATTCGGGGGTTTTTCCTGGCCCCAAGTTGCCGATACGCCGCCTAGGGATCTGGCAATACTTTTGTAG
>NZ_BAAHXI010000235.1:0-225 GCF_054656955.1 Deferrisoma palaeochoriense | reverse complement strand
TCCCCAACGAACAACGGCCCCGCCGCCGGGCCCGGAGCCCGCCCTGCGAGGCCGTTCGATTCATGCGGTGGAAACCTTCGCGTTCACCCGAACCCCCTCCTCCCAGGTGGCGGCCGCATCGTACCCCGCGCCGGCCCGCAGGGGCAACGCCGACCGGGCGGGAATGGGCGAGGATACGCCACACACCGGACAGATCCTGTCCGGCGTGTCGTTCCCCCAGCAGGG
>NZ_BAAHXI010000234.1:0-228 GCF_054656955.1 Deferrisoma palaeochoriense | reverse complement strand
GATGGTGCATGCGGGGTGTTGGGCACACGTGCGGCGGAAGTTTGTGGAGGCGCAGAAGGCGGGGGCGGGGGGCAAGACGACGGCGGCGCATTGGGCGTTGGCGCGGATTCGGAAGCTCTACGAGATCGAGCGCCGGGCCCAGGCGAAGGGGCTTAGGGGGGAGGCGTTGGTGCGGGAGCGTCAGGAACAGGCCGTGCCGGTCTTGAAGGAGCTGAAGGCGTGGCTGGA
>NZ_BAAHXI010000233.1:0-229 GCF_054656955.1 Deferrisoma palaeochoriense | reverse complement strand
AAGCGGGTAGTCCTCCACGTTTAGCACGTCGCTCAGGAACCGGACCACCCGATCGCGGGCCTCATCGTTGATGCCGCTACAGACCCGCCAGAAATTCCGGATGGAGTCCACGTACTGCCGGCCCGGCATGACCCGCTCGTAGCTGTGGGCGAGGAGCGGGTCGGTCTCGATGCCCCGGCGGCGGAACACCTTGCGCATGATCGGGTAGGCCACCTGCTCGGTGGTGCCC
>NZ_BAAHXI010000232.1:0-229 GCF_054656955.1 Deferrisoma palaeochoriense | reverse complement strand
CGGCACCACCGAGCAGGTGGCCTACCCGATCATGCGCAAGGTGTTCCGCCGCCGGGGCATCGAGACCGACCCGCTCCTCGCCCATAGCTATGAGCGGGTCATGCCGGGCCGGCAGTACGTGGACTCCATCCGGAACTTCTGGCGGGTCTGTAGCGGCATCAACGACGAGGCCCGCGACCGGGTGGTCCGGTTCCTGAGCGACGTGCTAAACGTGGAGGACTACCCGCTC
>NZ_BAAHXI010000231.1:0-232 GCF_054656955.1 Deferrisoma palaeochoriense | reverse complement strand
ACGGCGCGGCCGAGGTCTACGCCCTGGAGCCGATGAAGTCGGCCGTGGCCGACCTCGCCCGCGACGTGGGCTCGTCCCCCAAAACCATCCCCGCCGTGATCTACGCCCTCTACCTCCTGGCCTTCCTCTACGGCATCACCATGGTGGTGGGCGTGGTGCTGGCCTACGTGAACCGGCCCAAGGCCCGGGGCACCTGGATCGCGTCCCACTACGACTGGCAGATCTCGACCTT
>NZ_BAAHXI010000230.1:0-233 GCF_054656955.1 Deferrisoma palaeochoriense | reverse complement strand
GTGTCCACCGTGGCCCCGCACACCCCCACCTTGTCGTAGGGGGCCTTGGAACTCAGCCGGCACGGGCCCATCGAGCAGTGCTTGCAGCAGGCGCTCTTGGCCCCGATCGGGCAGGCCGCCATGTCGTCGGCCCGGTCGAACGCCGTCGAAAGCCCCGCCTCCCGGGCCTTCTTCAGCATCTCCGCCGTCGTCTTACAGATCGTTACGTCCTGAATCTCGCGAAGCTTCGCCAT
>NZ_BAAHXI010000229.1:0-235 GCF_054656955.1 Deferrisoma palaeochoriense | reverse complement strand
ATCCTCTCGGAGAACGCGCTTCGAAAGCTCTGGGACGCCGGGCTCCGGGGCTACCACCACAACCTGGAGACGGCCCGGAGCTTCTTCCCCCGGATCTGCACGACCCACGACTACGAGGACGACGTGGAGACCGTGCGCACGGCCAAGCGCCTGGGGTTCATGACCTGCTCGGGGGGCATCTTCGGCATCGGGGAGTCCCGGGCCCAGCGGGTGGAGATGGCGCTGACCCTGCGGG
>NZ_BAAHXI010000228.1:0-237 GCF_054656955.1 Deferrisoma palaeochoriense | reverse complement strand
GGTCCGGGTTTCGGCGCACACGCGCAGGAAGCGAGGGCGCAAGCCCCTGCCGGCGAACCTGCCGCGGGTGGAGGTGGTGTGCGACGTACCGGAAGAGGCGAAGCGGTGCGGGTGTGGGGCCAAGAAGGTGCGGATCGGGGAGGAGAGCTCGGAGCGGCTGGACATCGTGCCGGCGCAGGTTCGGGTGATCCGGGAGATCCGGCCGAAGTACGCGTGCCGGGCGTGCGAGGGGGTGGA
>NZ_BAAHXI010000227.1:0-244 GCF_054656955.1 Deferrisoma palaeochoriense | reverse complement strand
ACTCGTGGCCGGAGCCGTCCGGCTTCCCACGGGCGGGGAGACGGCGCTTTCGGTGCGGGTGACCGACATCCACGACAACCCGAACGTCGACGTGCCGGTGACCTTCGCCGTGCTGGAGGGCTCCGGGGCGGTGGATCCGGAGGCGATCCAGACCGACCGCAACGGCGAGGGGCAGGCCACGTTCCGGGCCGGGTCCCGGCCGGGCACGGTGATCGTGGAGGCGCGGCACACGAGCCGGGCGCCC
>NZ_BAAHXI010000226.1:0-244 GCF_054656955.1 Deferrisoma palaeochoriense | reverse complement strand
GCTCGTGGCCGGAGCCGACCGGCTTCCCACGGGCGGCGAGACGGCGCTCTCGGTGCGGGTGACCGACATCCACGACAACCCGAACGTCGACGTGCCGGTGACCTTCGCCGTGCTGGAGGGCTCGGGGACGGTGAATCCGGAGGCGATCCAGACCGACCGCAACGGCGAGGGCCAGACCACGTTCCGGGCCGGCTCCCGGGCCGGCACGGTGATCGTGGAGGCGCGGCACACGAGCCGGGCGCCG
>NZ_BAAHXI010000225.1:0-253 GCF_054656955.1 Deferrisoma palaeochoriense | reverse complement strand
CGTTGGGTCTCCGCCGAAGGGACGTGGCGCAACCCCAATGTCGTCTTGAACACCTTGTCCCCTCGCCGGTTCTGAATCGCCTCGAAATCCGGCTGGCCCAGCAGAAGGTTGCCGAGAAAGCTGATCACCACATCGCCGCTGTCGATCACGCCGCCCGGCAAGCTCTTTCGGGCCCGCTGGCGCAACGAGGTCTTCCGATTCAGAAGTTGCCCGGCCAACGCCAGACCCGCGTGGGACGTGAGGATCTCCTTTT
>NZ_BAAHXI010000224.1:0-254 GCF_054656955.1 Deferrisoma palaeochoriense | reverse complement strand
TCTTTTGGGCCGCGGCCGCCCCGCCGGCCAGGGTGTAGTCCAGGGTGGAGGCGAGGTCGAACGTCGTCGAGTCGGCCTGGGGCAGGGTGCGCAGGATCCGGGCCCGGTAGGTCAGGGTGAAGGCGTCGTTTCCGGCGTCGTTGTCGCCGGTGTTGACGACGCTCCCGAAGGACCAGGTGAGGGTGCCGGTGTCGCCGGGGGCGGGGGTGGCGACCCCGGTCAGGGTGAAGGGCCCCGCGCCGTCCCAGGTGCCG
>NZ_BAAHXI010000223.1:0-257 GCF_054656955.1 Deferrisoma palaeochoriense | reverse complement strand
TCCATCGCCACCGCGATCGTGGCCCCCATCTCAATCGTGTCGAGCCCGATGTCGTCCGAAAGCCGGTCCATCTCCGCGATGGCGTCCAGGTCGTCGATGCAGCAGTCCGTGCCGAAGCTCCAGACGGTCTCGTACTCCGGGCCCTTGGTCTTGTAGTTCCCGTCCTTGTCCATGTAGATCCGCGAGCATTGGATCACGCACCCCGAGTGGCACCCGTGGGCGATCTTGCCGCCCCGCTCCAAAATCACGTCGTGCTG
>NZ_BAAHXI010000222.1:0-261 GCF_054656955.1 Deferrisoma palaeochoriense | reverse complement strand
CTCCACGAAGGGTCCGTTGTGGGTGGAGGTGCTTCACCGCAGAGTGTGGGTGTGGGACGGGCGGGAGCCCGAGGCCCACTGCTGGCACCTGATTGTGCGGCGCTCGGTGCGCAACCCTGGGGAGATCAAGTACTCGCTGAGCAACGCGCCGGAGCAGACGTCGGTGCGGCGATTGGCATACATGCAGGGGCAGCGCTACTGGGTGGAGCGGAGCCTGCAGGAGGCCAAGAGCGAAGTGGGCATGGGCGAGTACCAGGTGCG
>NZ_BAAHXI010000221.1:0-262 GCF_054656955.1 Deferrisoma palaeochoriense | reverse complement strand
CGCGCTCGCCAACGGCGTGTACCACGCCGCCCGCCAGATCGGCCGGGGCGCCGAGAAGTTCGACCACAACACGATGAAGAAGTTCGAGCAGGTGCCCTTAAAGCTCAAGATGATCAACTTCCCCTACTTCCTCATGTACGCGACCGGCGAGAAGATGAACATCACCCAGATCGAGGGGTCGTTCCCCCAGGTGCCGATCGCGGACAGAAAAGAGCGGGAGGAGTTCGTGAGGCGCTGGGAGGCGGCGCCGGAGCGGTTCAAA
>NZ_BAAHXI010000220.1:0-262 GCF_054656955.1 Deferrisoma palaeochoriense | reverse complement strand
TGCGCTCGCCAACGGCGTGTATCACGCCGCCCGCCAGATCGGCCGGGGCGCCGAGAAGTTCGATCACAACACGATGAAGAAGTTCGAGCAGGTCCCGATCAAGCTTAAAATGATCAACTTTCCGTACTTTTTGATGTACGCGACCGGGGAGAAGATGAACATCACCCAGATCGAGGGGTCGTTCCCCCAGGTGCCGATCGCGGACAGAAAGGAGCGGGAGGAGTTCGTGAGGCGCTGGGAGGCGGCGCCGGAGCGGTTCAAG
>NZ_BAAHXI010000219.1:0-264 GCF_054656955.1 Deferrisoma palaeochoriense | reverse complement strand
AGCGCCTCCATAAACTTCCGCCGCACGTGCGCCCAACACCCCGCATGCACCATCGCCAAGGCGTGGTCTACAAAGTCGTACCCCTGGTACCCGTCCGTCTGCACCACCCCCCGGTACCCTTCGAGGTAGTCGCGCGCCACCTGTCCCCCTCGCGTCAGTGCGTAGTGGTACTCCACCGCCGGTCGGCCAGAGGGTCCTCCCAGGAACACCCACATGTACGACTTCGTCTGGGCCGATCGCCCCGGCTCCTGCAGCACCTGAAGG
>NZ_BAAHXI010000218.1:0-265 GCF_054656955.1 Deferrisoma palaeochoriense | reverse complement strand
TGACACCCGCTACAGCGGTTCCGAGCTCCTGGTGCGCCGGCTTGCGGAGATGGGGGCCGAGCCCCGAGTCCACGACCCCTACGTGGACCACTGGTGGGAGTTCGAAAAGCAGGATGAATACCCCTCGCCCGAGTACTCCTGGAAGCGGTTCTTCCGCAACCAGGAAAAGCTCAAGGAGCTGCGTGTCGAAAAGGACCTGGCCAAGGCCCTGCGGGGCGCCGACGCCGTGGTGTTCGCCGTGCGCCACGCCCCGTACCTGGGGCTC
>NZ_BAAHXI010000217.1:0-265 GCF_054656955.1 Deferrisoma palaeochoriense | reverse complement strand
CGACACCCGGTACAGCGGCTCCGAACTCCTGGTGCGGCGGCTCGCCGAGATGGGGGCCGAGCCCCGGGTCCACGACCCCTACGTGGACCACTGGTGGGAGTTCGAAAAGCAGGACGAATACCCCTCGCCCGAGTACTCCTGGAAGCGGTTCTTCCGGAACCAGGAAAAGCTCAAGGACCTGCGGGTCGAAAAGGACCTGGCCAAGGCCCTCCGGGGCGCCGACGCCGTGGTGTTCGCCGTGCGCCACGCCCCGTACCTGGGGCTA
>NZ_BAAHXI010000216.1:0-268 GCF_054656955.1 Deferrisoma palaeochoriense | reverse complement strand
TTGCGGCCCACGACGGTATGACCGGACGCGGTTGCGGACGGGCTTCAGCCGGGCGCGAGTGCGGCACCCTTTTCGCCGCGCCTTTCCATGCCGTTGTCGGCTCGCCAGGCCGGGGCGTCGGTGGCGGACGTCCCGGATCTTGCAAAGTGATCCAGGCGTGGTGAGGGCGCGGCGAGGTGAGGGGCCGCACCCGGCTCCCCACCAGTCCCCCACCCGCGGATCGCCCGTAGCACTAGCCGGGATCTGACAGTATTTCCGTGTGACTCGG
>NZ_BAAHXI010000215.1:0-270 GCF_054656955.1 Deferrisoma palaeochoriense | reverse complement strand
TCCACCCCCTCGCACGCCCGGCACGCGTACTTCGGCCGGATCTCACGGATCACCCGAACCTGCGCCGGCACGATGTCCAGCCGCTCCGAGCTCTCCTCCCCGATCCGCACCTTCTCCGCCCCACACCCGCACCGCTTCGCCTCTTCCGGTACGTCGCACACCACCTCCACCCGCGGCAGGTTCGCCGGCAAGGGCTTGCGCCCTCGCTTCCTGCGCGTGTGCGCCGAAACCCGGACCGCCTCCTCCCCTTCGTCTTCCTCCCCGCCCCCG
>NZ_BAAHXI010000214.1:0-272 GCF_054656955.1 Deferrisoma palaeochoriense | reverse complement strand
TGGCACCTGGGACGGCGCGGGGCCCTTCACCCTGACCGGGGTCGCCACCCCCACCCCCGGCGACACCGGCACCCTCACCTGGTCCTTCGGGAGCATCACCAGCGCCGGCGACAACGACGCCGGAAACGATGCCTTCACCCTGACCTACCGGGCCCGGGTCCTGCGCACCCTGCCCCACCAAGACCCGGCGGACGGTGACTACACCACCGCCCTCGCTCTCGCCTCCACCCTGGACTACACCCTGGCCGGCGGGGCGGCCGCGGCCCAAAACC
>NZ_BAAHXI010000213.1:0-277 GCF_054656955.1 Deferrisoma palaeochoriense | reverse complement strand
TCGTCTCCGCCTCGCTCAGCCGCTCCGACTTCCGACCAAACAGCCGGTGCTTCAGGAACTGTACCTCCTCCTGCAACAACACGACGTCCGACCGAAGCTTCTGGTTCTCTTCGGCCAGCGCTTCGTTACGTGCAGCGAGGGCAGTCTTCTCTTCCTGAAGAGCCAAGAGAAGACTGCGCAGGGCGTCTATATCATGATGGAGGGCAGGATCTATCGTTTCCATGTCCCGCCCTATACCACATAGGGCCCCGTCGTGTCCAGCGCTTTTTCTATAAAA
>NZ_BAAHXI010000212.1:0-289 GCF_054656955.1 Deferrisoma palaeochoriense | reverse complement strand
TGGAGCTCGAGGGCCCGGCCGTGTACGAGCTCTTCCCGGCGGCCAACCGGATCGCCCGGCATTTCAAGGGCTACGACGTGGAGCTCTGCGGCATCGTGAACGCCAAGAGCGGCCGGTGCCCCGAGGACTGCGCCTTCTGCGCCCAGTCGGCCCACCACCGCACCGAGGCGCCGGTGTACGACCTCCGGGACCCCGACGAGATCGTGGCGGCCGCCCGGGAGGGGGCCACGATCTGCGCCAACCGGTTCGGCATCGTGACGAGCGGCACCGGGATCGACGAGGGGCCCGA
>NZ_BAAHXI010000211.1:0-293 GCF_054656955.1 Deferrisoma palaeochoriense | reverse complement strand
GCCCCGGTACCCTTCGAGGTACTCGCGCGCCACCTGTCCCCCTCGCGTCGGCGCGTAGTGGTACTCCACCGCCGGACGGCCAGAGGGTCCCCCCAGGAACACCCACATGTACGACTTCGTCTGGGCCGATCGCCCCGGTTCCTGCAGCACCTGAACTGTCGTCTCGTCCACCCGGATCACCGGCCCCGCCCGCACCTCCTCCCGCAAGAGATCCACCACCGGCCCACACGCCTCCGCCGCCTGCAGCGCCCACTGGCACAGCGTCGTCCGGCTCAGGTCCACCCCGATCCGCG
>NZ_BAAHXI010000209.1:0-299 GCF_054656955.1 Deferrisoma palaeochoriense | reverse complement strand
ACAGACCCGACCGGCCCGAGGGGGTAGGGTTTACCCCGGTGGACCGATGAGACGGTGACGAGTCCGAATGCGATCGTCTATTTCACCCAGTGAAAGAAATCCCGCGCTCGCGGCACACTCCTCCCCTACGAGAGGACGGGTGCTCCCCCAGTCGGCTCCCTCAGGTCTCGGCCAGGCGGATCCGTGCCAGCGTGACCAGGTTGTACCCCACAACCGTGCTCCACACGTAGCGCACAAACCCCTCCCACCCCGACCACAGGCATCGACGCAGCGCGTAGGCCCGCTTCAGCACCGAAAGC
>NZ_BAAHXI010000208.1:0-307 GCF_054656955.1 Deferrisoma palaeochoriense | reverse complement strand
CTGGAAGAGCCTGATCGGGGTGATCCTGGGCACCGCGCTCTTGATCGTTTGGGTCGGGCTGCCGATCCTTTTGGCAACGTACGTGTGGGTCATCTACCGCATCGTGAAGGGCTGGAGCGCCCTTTCGGCCGGCGAACCGGTGGGGAAGAAAAGCTAGGCGGCTAGGCGGGTAGGAGGCTGGGCAGCGGGGCAGCTAGGCGGCTGGGCGGCTGGGCCGCCACGTCCCTTTCGTCCCTAAGGTCCCTTCTGTCCCTCAACGACCTGCGACGAACGGCCTTTGGCTGCCTGGCTGCCCGGCCGCCTCGCC
>NZ_BAAHXI010000207.1:0-308 GCF_054656955.1 Deferrisoma palaeochoriense | reverse complement strand
TCGTTCGTTCTACTGGGTTGAGGGGCTGTACGGCCGTGTATGGTGAACGGTGAATCGTTGGTCGCGGGGCGTTGGTCGTTCGTGGTCTCCTGATACGCCCTGCGGCGGCCGGGGGCCTCAGGGAGGCCAGGGACCTGAGAGACGGGAGGTTCCGGGCAAAGAATCAAGCCGTTTCCCTCTGCCGTGGCCCAACTTGCTCAAGTCCTCGGCCCCACGTCGCCTTCCGACGTCCTACCGCCCCAACGTCCCCGCGTACTCGTCGTTCCACACGTCCGGGTCGATCTCCACGTAGCCCAGGGTGTCGCCCA
>NZ_BAAHXI010000206.1:0-320 GCF_054656955.1 Deferrisoma palaeochoriense | reverse complement strand
TGCGAGCTGGCCGAGTCGCCGGAGATGATCGCGAAGGCGAAGGAGGCCGGGGCCGAGGGGATCAACCTGGTGGGGATGTGCTGTTCGGGCAACGAGCAGCTCATTCGCCGGGGCATCCACCATGCGGGGAACTTCATGCAGTGCGACGCGGTGATCATCACGGGCGCCGTGGACGCGATGATGGTGGACGTGCAGTGCATCCAGCAGGGGCTGGCGAATCTCTCGAAGTGCTTCCACACGAAGTTCTTCACCACGAACTACCGGTGCAAGATCGAGGGGGCGGAGCACATCGAGTTCCACGGGACGGAGAACGCGCGGGA
>NZ_BAAHXI010000205.1:0-329 GCF_054656955.1 Deferrisoma palaeochoriense | reverse complement strand
ACAGCCAGGCGGCATTTTCGGTTCCGCAGCTCGGGCATGGTTTCCAGCTCCGCCAATGCCTGCTGGGCCAGACTCCGGTGGGCGGCCTTGGCCCTTACCGCAAGGGCCTCGTACGCTTCGGCCGGCAGGTTACGGATCTGAAGGCTCGGCACGACGATCCTCCCGAAGCGGGGCATGGGGGTGAGCCGGCAGCATACCGCGTGAACATTGCATGCACAATGTGGCAACCGGGAAGGACCGCCTTGCCCGTTTTCGTCGTTGGCCGCTTGACCGTGCGGACGGTAGGACGCGTGGACGTGCGGACGGGCCAACTGCCGCCGCTTCCGAGA
>NZ_BAAHXI010000204.1:0-334 GCF_054656955.1 Deferrisoma palaeochoriense | reverse complement strand
CGACCGGGTGGCAGCGCGAACCCGGCTGGAACGAGCGCCTGGCTACGGGGGGCAGAAGGGGGTTGTGGCGTAGCAGGGATTCCACCACGGAGGACACGGAGACCACGGAGGGGGACATGTGAAGCTCGGTAACGTTGGGTTCTCTTCGGTCGTGGCGTTCCCGGTTGAAGGTGCCTGGGGCCGACAGGATACCCAAACCAGCAGTTCTCCGTGCCCTCCGTGTTCTCCGTGGTGGAAAAGGAAGGCCGACCGGGTGGCAGCGAGAACCCGGTTGGAACCAACGCCTGGCTGCGGGGGGCGGGGGGGAAGTGGTTTGTGGTGTGGGAGGGATTCG
>NZ_BAAHXI010000203.1:0-341 GCF_054656955.1 Deferrisoma palaeochoriense | reverse complement strand
TGTTGTTGATCGCCGCTATGGAGCCATTCCGGGGTCACCGTAATCGAGCCACCCCATGATCGCCTAATCGGGCCACCCGATGGTCACCCAATCGGGCCACGCCATGATCGGCTAATCGAGCCACCGAATCGGCCCCTCCAAGGGTCTCGGACTTCCATCCACCGGGGTATCCTCCCCGCTCCCTTTCCCGGAGCCCAGGAGATACCCCATGGCCAATCGGAGGTTCGAGATGCACCAGTACCGAAACGTCCTCGTCCGCATGCGGCTCGGCGAGTCCGACCGCCAGATCGCCAGGGCCGGCCTCATGGGCCGCGCCAAGGCCTCCGCGTTCCGCAAGCTCG
>NZ_BAAHXI010000202.1:0-343 GCF_054656955.1 Deferrisoma palaeochoriense | reverse complement strand
CCCCACCCAGCCCGGGATCACAGGGGCCTCCCGCTCCCCTCGGCCACCGGCCGGAACCCGAGGTCGCGCACCATCTTGAGGTCCACGTCCGGGGCCCGGCCGGCCGTGGTGAGGTAGTGGCCCACCATCATGCCGTTGGCGCCGGCGTAGAAGATCCAGGAGGCCAGGTCCCCCAGGTTCCGGTCGCGGCCGGCGCAGACCTTGATCGTGGCCCGTGGCAGGAGGAACCGGTACACGGCCACGATCTTGAGGCACTCCAGGGGCGGAAGGGGGGGCATGTCCTGGAGCCGGGTACCCTTGACCGGCACGAGGAAGTTCAGGGGCACGCTGTCCACCCCGAGCT
>NZ_BAAHXI010000201.1:0-343 GCF_054656955.1 Deferrisoma palaeochoriense | reverse complement strand
CGCTCGAGGTGGACAGCGTGCCCCTGAACTTCCTCGTGCCGGTCAAGGGCACCCGGCTCCAGGACATGCCCCCCCTTCCGCCCCTGGAGTGCCTCAAGATCGTGGCCGTGTACCGGTTCCTCCTGCCCCGGGCCACGATCAAGGTCTGCGCCGGCCGCGACCGCAACCTGGGGGACATGTCCTCCTGGATCTTCTACGCCGGCGCCAACGGCATGATGGTGGGCCACTACCTGACCACGGCCGGCCGGGCCCCGGACGTTGACCTGAAGATGGTGCGCGACCTCGGGTTCCGGCCGGTGGCCGAGGGGAGCGGGAGGCCCCTGTGATCCCGGGCTGGGTGGGA
>NZ_BAAHXI010000200.1:0-344 GCF_054656955.1 Deferrisoma palaeochoriense | reverse complement strand
GTGTCCGTCCGGAAATCGCAACCACTTGAAAAATTTACGATTTTGCGCCAGCTCTGTTATTGGTTTTTGGACAAAAATCTGTTACGATGCACCGTGCAACCATTTGATATGATTGACGAATGCCTGTCTAAGGGGTGCGCGGATGCGTCGAAAACGAGACCAACAACTCGACCTCTTCCAGGTGGTTTCGCAGCACCGGATCAGTAAGGAGTTCGAGGCCATCTCCGAGATTCTGGACGCCGCGCCGGAGATCCTCGACTGGGTGCACGAGGATCTGGCTCGGGCGGGTCGGACCGATCGGGGCCGGGAAGGCATGACGGCCGAGCAGGTACTCCGGTCTGGCA
>NZ_BAAHXI010000199.1:0-344 GCF_054656955.1 Deferrisoma palaeochoriense | reverse complement strand
GTGTCCGTCCGGAAACCGGAACCACTTGAAAAATTTGCGAATTTTCGCCTGCTCTGTTATTGGTTTTTGAACAAAAATCTGTTACGATGCACCGTGCAACCATTTGATATGATTGGATAATGCCCATCGAAGGGGTGCGCGGATGCGTCGAAAACGAGACCAGCAACTCGACCTCTACCAAGTGGCTTCGCAGCACCGGATCAGTAAGGAGTTCGAGGCCATCTCCGAGATTCTCGACGACGCGCCGGAGATCCTCGACTGGGTGCACGAGGATCTGGCTCGGGCGGGCCGAACCGATCGGGGCCGGGAAGGCATGACGGCCGAGCAGGTACTCCGGTCTGGCC
>NZ_BAAHXI010000198.1:0-346 GCF_054656955.1 Deferrisoma palaeochoriense | reverse complement strand
CCAGCCGGCACCGATTCCCCCCGGAACACCCGGCGCTCGGTCTGGTCGTGGATCTGGTCCAAAAACCCCAGCATCCGCTCCATCTCGTCGGCCAACTGAAGCCCCTTGCGGGCCTCCTTCGCGTTCATCGCCTCCGCCTGCCAAGGGCCCCGCAGTTCCTCCATGGCCCCCAAGGCATAGCCCCGCACCTGCTCGCCCAAACGAAGCAGCTCCCGGTACGCCCGTCGACGGTCGGCTGCCCCTTTGGCCGTCTGGATCTCCCGGTTCCTTCGTTTGGCCGCCCGCGTGTGGTTCGAGAAGGCGTAGCACGGCGTGCGCAGCAACTGCTTGCCTTCCTCAAGAAGCC
>NZ_BAAHXI010000197.1:0-346 GCF_054656955.1 Deferrisoma palaeochoriense | reverse complement strand
GCGGCCGGCACCGACTCCCCCCGGAACACCCGGCGCTCGGTCTGGTCGAGGATCTGGTCCAAAAACCCCAGCATCCGCTCCATCTCGTCGGCCAACTGAAGCCCCTTGCGGGCCTCTTTGGCGTTCATCGCCTCCGCCTGCCAAGGGCCCCGCAGTTCCTCGATGGCCCCCAGGGCATAGCCCCGCACCTGCTCGCCCAAACGAAGCAACTCCCGGTAGCCGCGCCGACGGTCGCCTGCCCGTTTGGCCGTCTGGATCTCCCGGTGCCTCCGCTTGGCCGCCCGCGTGTGGTTCGAGAAGGTGTAGCACGGCGTGCGCAGCAACTGCTTGCCTTCCTCAAGAAGCC
>NZ_BAAHXI010000196.1:0-349 GCF_054656955.1 Deferrisoma palaeochoriense | reverse complement strand
ACGACAAACGGACCCTAACGTCCTACCGTCCCAACGTTCCCCGCCCGACGGCCCCTACCCTCCCACCGCCTGCACCCGCCTCACCAGCCAGTCTAGGGTCTTGGCCACGGCAAGAACGAGAGCGAGACTCAGCGCGAGGTCGACTCCCAGGTTCCCGGTTGGGTGGATGAACAGGTACGTGTGCAACAGGTAGATCTCAAGCAGGCACCCTGCGAACGGGAGCGTCACCCGTTCGAGCCAACCCGGCACCTCGAAGCCGTGCCACCAGGAAACGGCTGCCACAAATAAGCCGAGGAGCAACGGGAAGTTCAGGGCCTTCACCCCGGCCGCGTTTAGCACGAGCGCGCCG
>NZ_BAAHXI010000195.1:0-355 GCF_054656955.1 Deferrisoma palaeochoriense | reverse complement strand
TATCCCGCGGCCTCTCTCACCCGACTCTATGCGCTGCGCTGGGGCGTAGAGGAGGGCAGTTACAAGGTTCTCAAGTGCCGGGTGGAAGTGGAGCGATTCACCGGCAAATCGGTCCTAACGGTGCAACAGGACTTCTACGCCAAGCTCCTTTTGGTCGCGATCGCTTCGGTGTTTCGTTGGGTGGCCCAGCACGCGGTGGAACGTGTGACGGTCGGCCGCAAACACCCTTGGGCCGTGAACTTCGCCCACGCCCTGGCCACCATGAAGGACCATTTTGTCAAACTCGTGCTCCGGCCCAGCCGGGAAGGGGTGGAAGCCCTCTTATGGGTCTTGGCAAGCGTCATAGAGCCCGTCC
>NZ_BAAHXI010000194.1:0-363 GCF_054656955.1 Deferrisoma palaeochoriense | reverse complement strand
GCATCGGCCCAGCGACTTCTTCCGCGACCTGTTCTTTACGATCTCCGGCGAACTCCACAAGCAACTCCCTGGGATCCCGGGGAAACGGCACCGATTTCGGTTCAAGCACCGCCTGCTGTCGCTGGACGCGACCACCATCACGCTGTGCCTGAACCTCTTCCCCTGGGCCAAGTACACCCGCATAAAAGGCGGTGTGAAACTCCACCTACTGCTCGACCACGACGGGTACTGGCCTACCTATGCCCACTTGGCCGATGCCCACTGCTCCGATGTCTCGGTGGCCCGAGCCCTCTCGCTTCCCCCAGGCTCCATCGTGGTTATGGACCGGGGCTACGTGGACTACGCCTTGTGGGGCCGTTGGAT
>NZ_BAAHXI010000193.1:0-363 GCF_054656955.1 Deferrisoma palaeochoriense | reverse complement strand
CCATCGCCCCAGCGCCTTCTTCCGCGACCTGTTCTTTGCGATCTCCGGCGAACTCCACAACCAACTCCCTGGGGTCCCGGGGAAACGGCACCGGTTTCGGTTCAAGCACCGCCTGCTGTCGCTGGACGCGACGACCATCACGTTGTGCCTGAACCTCTTCCCCTGGGCCAAGTACACCCGCACCAAAGGCGGCGTGAAGCTCCACCTGCTGCTGGACCACGACGGGTACTGGCCCACCTATGCACACTTGACGGATGCCCACTGCTCCGATGTCTCGGTGGCCCGAGCCCTCTCGCTTCCCCCAGGCTCCATTGTGGTTATGGACCGGGGCTATGTGGACTACGCCTTGTGGGGCCGTTGGAC
>NZ_BAAHXI010000192.1:0-365 GCF_054656955.1 Deferrisoma palaeochoriense | reverse complement strand
GTAGAAGGCTCACCACCTTTGTGAACCCACCGTCGTCCCGTCCGCGCCCGGTTCCGGCCGAACGTCCTCCCCCGACCAAGTACCGCCCAACGAACCCTACAAGCGGGGGCCCCGAGGAGCACCGTTGGGGTCCCCCCTCCCCCTGCCCCCCTCCCACCAGGGGAGGGGGAACCGTTTTCGCGCCGGCTGGAACCCCAGGCCGTGTGTCTCCCTCTCCCCTCAAGGGCAGAGGGCCGGGGCGAGGGGGCGCCGCTAGCCCTACCCCCTCCCACCAGGGGAGGGGGAACCGTTTTCGCACCGGCTGGAACCCCAGGCCGTGTGTCTCCCTCTCCCCCTCAGGGGGAGAGGGCCGGGGTGAGGGGGCG
>NZ_BAAHXI010000191.1:0-365 GCF_054656955.1 Deferrisoma palaeochoriense | reverse complement strand
GCTGTTGTGCCCGTCGCCGCTCGTGGAGGTGTAGTGGGCCGTGGCCGTGTGGCACACCTGGCAGACGCCGTTATAGGGCGCCGCGCTTTTTGCGTAGTCCGTGCCCGTGGCGTTGTTCGTGAACACGGGGGTCACCGTGGTGGAGGGCACCCCGTAGGTTCCGTCGGAAACCTGGGTCGCGGCCCGCTGCACCATGTAGATGTTCCCCCCGCCGCTCGTGCGGTCGCCGTGGGGGTCGTGGCAGTCCCAGCAGAACGTGCCCCCGTCCGTGGCCGCGTCGTGCTTGGTGCCGTAGTGGTTCGCGTCCACGTCTTTGCCGTTCTTGGCCGCGTACCCCGCGCCCGCCCCGTCCGGGTCGTACCCGT
>NZ_BAAHXI010000190.1:0-376 GCF_054656955.1 Deferrisoma palaeochoriense | reverse complement strand
CACGTCCGACCGAAGCTTCTGGTTCTCTTCGGACAGCGCTTCGTTACGTGCAGCGAGGGCGGCCTTCTCTTCCTGTAGCGCCAAGAGAAGATCGCGCAGAACCTTTATATCGTTCGGCAGGGCGGGATCTATCGTTTTCATGCCCTGCCCTATACCACAAAAAGCCTCGTCGTGTCCAGAGATTTTTCTGTAAAATGGCCTCCGTGTCTATTTTCTCAGGCCGCCACGGACACAGATAACCGCCGATGCGAACCCCTCTGTTCAATCTCCAGCCCGCTCAGTAACCACATGAGCTGCCGAGGCTCGATCTCCAGCACCTCCGCTTCGCTCCGAGGCCACCGAAACCTCTCCGACTCCAGCCGCTTCTGCCACAGGT
>NZ_BAAHXI010000189.1:0-383 GCF_054656955.1 Deferrisoma palaeochoriense | reverse complement strand
GTGTCCGTCCGGAAATTCGAGATTTGGCCGTACAGGCCCGACCGGCCCGAGGGGTAGGGTTTACCCCGGTGGGCCGATGAGACGGTGACGAGTCCGAATGCGACGGTCTATTTCATCTGCTGAAAGAAATCCCGCGCTCGCGGCACACTCCTCCCCTACCAGAGGACGGGTGGCCCCCCAGGCGATTCCCTCAGGTCTTGGCCAGGCGGATCCGCGCCAGCGTGACCAGGTTGTACCCCACAACCGTGCTCCACACGTAGCGCACAAACCCGTCCCACCCCGACCACAGGCACCGACGCAGCGCGTAGGCCCGCTTCAGCACCGAAAGCAGCCCTTCGATCGCCGCCCGAAACCCCCGAAGTGCCCGGTACACTCGACTGTTG
>NZ_BAAHXI010000188.1:0-383 GCF_054656955.1 Deferrisoma palaeochoriense | reverse complement strand
CGCTCGGCCGGGTGCCGAACCGGCGCCCCCGGGCCCACGAGCACCTTTTGCCCCAGCAGTCGCAGAAGGTTGTAGGCCACCACCCCCAACGCCACCACCAGCGCGTTCGTCCGAAACTTCCCCGACGGCAACCGCTCCAGGTTCAGGTCGGTTTTGAACTCGCTGTGGAACTGCTCGCTTGTCCCCCGGCCGTTGTACGCCTTGGCGACCTCTTCCCCGGGCAACTCCACCGAGGTCCACCAGCCCTCGATCTCGATCTCCGGGGTCAACAGAAGCTGCCCGTGCCGGTCGGCCTCCCGGCGCACCAGCCGCACCACGCGCCGAAATCGCAGGGTGCGCCCCTGCCAGCGGCGCTCCACGATCTCGTCGATCCACGCCGTGCG
>NZ_BAAHXI010000187.1:0-385 GCF_054656955.1 Deferrisoma palaeochoriense | reverse complement strand
GTAAGCGCCCTATAAACCGCTTCTGTTCGGGCTGACCGCAGCCTGGCATGCTCCGGACCGACTGTGGGAACGGGTTCTCTGTCGGAAAGGAGGCAAGCATGGCTGTGGTAGGCGGGTATCGAGCGAAGCGGCAGCGTCGGCGGCAGCTGGCGCGCGGGATCGGGGCTGGAAAGCGGGGGTCGTTTGGAGAGCCGGCGGGGCCGAGGCTGGTGTCTGTGGGCACCGTGGCGTCGTTGGGGTTGGGCCGTGGGTGTTCGGCGGACATGGGGTCGGGAGTTTCGGTGTGGATCCATGGCCGCTACGAGGTGCGGGTGGGGCCGGGATTCGAGGAGACGATCCTGGCGCGGGTGGTGCGCACGCTGGAGCGGTTGGGATGATCGCGGTG
>NZ_BAAHXI010000186.1:0-392 GCF_054656955.1 Deferrisoma palaeochoriense | reverse complement strand
TCCCGCGCTCGCGGCACACTCCTCCCCTGTGGGAGGACGGGTGTTCCCCCAGTCGGCTCCCTCAGGTCTCGGCCAGGCGGATCCGTGCCAGCGTGACCAGGTTGTACCCTACGACCGTGCTCCACACGTAGCGCCCAAACCCGTCCCACCCCGACCACAGGCACCGACGCAGCGCGTAGGCCCGCTTCAGCACCGAAAGCACCCCTTCGATCGCCGCCCGAAACCCCCGAAGCGCCCGGTACACCCGGCTGTTGCGCACCATGTCGGCGATCTTCAGCCCGCGGCGCTTGGCAAAACACACATCTTCCACCCCGGCGCCCTTGGCCGCCGCCAGGTTCGCCTTGGACGCAAACCCTCCATCCGCCGCGGTCTGCTTCGGGGCCTCTCCGTAG
>NZ_BAAHXI010000185.1:0-445 GCF_054656955.1 Deferrisoma palaeochoriense | reverse complement strand
CCGCCAGGAACACGGCGATCACGCCTGAGAGGAACACCCCGTCGAAGGTGCCCGCCCCGCCGATGGACGCGATGGGCGCCCCGAGCCGGGCGATTTTCGGCAGATTGAGGAGGTCGGCCCCCAGCAGACAGCCCAGGGTGCCGGCCACGTAGGCGGCCGGGCCGGCCTCGGCCGGGCTGAACACCAGCGCCGCGATGGCCGCCGCGGCCGGCGGCACCAGAAGGGGCACGGCGATCCCGAACCCGGGCACGGGCCGGGCGAACCGGTGCACGACCCAGGTGACGGCCAGCGTGGCGGCCAGATACCCCAGGGGCGAGCCGGCCCGGCCCAGGAGGTAGAGGGACACCAGGGTCGGGATCACGGCCCCGCCCAGGTTCACGGCCAGGATCGTCTCGCGCCGGGGGGCAATGACCGGCATCCGGAACCGGAACCCCAGGGCCAGGAG
>NZ_BAAHXI010000184.1:0-448 GCF_054656955.1 Deferrisoma palaeochoriense | reverse complement strand
CCGTCGAGCCGGGCGTCGGCCGGGTCGAAGGCCACGTCGGCCTGGCCGTTCACGTGGGCGGGGTAGATCACGCTCACCCCGTCGGCCGTGGTGGTGACGTGGCAGGTGTTGCAGGGGAGGGCGTAGCCGCCCGCGCTTCCCGCGTGCACCGGGTGGGCGTTGGAGCCCGGGGGAGCCGCGGCCGTGGCGCCGTGGCAGGTGCCGCAGGCGGCCGCGCCGTTCCACTCGGGCGTGGTGTCGGTGCCCCGGCTCGCCGCCGGGAACAGCGTCGTGTCGTCCCCGTGGCAGTACAGCGCGTTACAGGTACCGTATGTCGTGGTGTCGTTCGGCCGGCTCCCCTTGGCCAGGCTGTAAAAGCCGTTGGGGTTCGTGCCGTCGTAGGCGAGGTCGAGGTCCACGTTGTTGCGGATGAGGCCCGGATTCGTGGCCCAGGTGTTATCGAACTGGG
>NZ_BAAHXI010000183.1:0-453 GCF_054656955.1 Deferrisoma palaeochoriense | reverse complement strand
GCGGGCGGTGCGGGCCTCGGCCTCGCGCCGGGCCAGGTCGGCATCGTCGGGCGCGTACCGGCGGTACCACCAGGCGAGCCCCGCGCTCACGAGCTCCCGGTTGAGGCTCCGGCCGTCCGGGAGGATCACCTCGCCCACCACCCGGCCGTACCGGTCGCGGCCCTCTCCCCGGACCCGGACCACCTGGCCGAAGGCGAGCCGCGAGGCGAACTCCTTGGCCTTGCGGCCGAAGGGCTGGCGCCGCTCGGGGCAGTCGATGCCGGCGAGCCGCACCCGGACCTGCTCGGTCCCCACGAGAACCGTGAGGGTGTCGCCGTCGGCCACGGCCACCACCCGGCCGGACAGGTCGGCCCGGGCGGCCGCGACCAGCCCGAGCAAGGCCCAGAAAACCACGAGCGCGCGTCCTGCGCGCCTTCCCCTGCCCTCCATGGCTGACTCCGTTCCGGGCTAGGC
>NZ_BAAHXI010000182.1:0-461 GCF_054656955.1 Deferrisoma palaeochoriense | reverse complement strand
TGCAGGACGAGGTGGAGATTGTGGGGATCCGCCCGACGCAGAAGACGGTGGTGACGGGGATCGAGATGTTCCGGAAGATCCTGGACCAGGGGGAGGCGGGGGACAACATCGGGGTGTTGCTGCGGGGGGTGAAGCGGGACGAGGTGGAGCGGGGGCAGGTGTTGGCGAAGCCGGGGTCGATCACGCCGCACCGGAACTTTGAGGGGGAGGTGTACGTGCTGACGAAGGAGGAGGGGGGTCGGCACACGCCGTTTTTCAACGGGTATCGTCCGCAGTTTTACTTTCGGACGACGGACGTGACGGGGACGGTGACGCTGCCGGAGGGGGTGGAGATGGTGATGCCTGGGGACAACGTGCGGATCACGGTGAACCTGATCACGCCGATCGCGATGGAGGAGGGGCTTCGGTTCGCGATTCGGGAGGGTGGCCGCACGGTGGGCGCCGGCGTCGTGACCAAGATC
>NZ_BAAHXI010000181.1:0-466 GCF_054656955.1 Deferrisoma palaeochoriense | reverse complement strand
ACCTTCGACCTCGCGCCCGATACGGGCGCGGGGGTGAGCTTCACGGTGACCACCCTCGGCGACCTTACCCAGCCGACGAGCTGCGCGAGCATCTCGTGCCACGGCGGCGGGAGCGCCACCTGGGGCCAGACGCTTTCCTGCGACAGTTGCCACTTTGCCACCTCGGACACCGACGATTTCTCGTACCTGAACGGCACCACGGCCACGGTGAGCCAGGCCGAGTGGGACTACTCGGGCCACGGCAAGGCCTCGGGGACCTATGACGTCTCCGGCAACGCCGCGGCCGCGTTCGCCGGACCGGCCTCGGACCCGAAGGGGTGCGCCTACTGCCACGACTTCTCCGTGACCCACGGCACGGCCACGAACCCGTTCCGGCTCGCGAACCAGGGCGTCTTGAGCCGGGGGGCCACCGAGGACGGGGGCTGGAACGACGTGTGCCTCACCTGCCACTCCACCCTGGACCCGA
>NZ_BAAHXI010000180.1:0-466 GCF_054656955.1 Deferrisoma palaeochoriense | reverse complement strand
GGCTTCGACCTCGCGCCCGATACGGGCGCGGGGGTGAGCTTCACGGTGACCACCCTCGGCGACCTCACCCAGCCGACGAGCTGCGCGAGCATCTCGTGCCACGGGGGCGGGAGCGCCACGTGGGGCCAGACGCTTTCCTGCGACAGTTGCCACTTCTCCACCTCGGACACCGACGATTTCTCGTACCTGAACGGCACCACGGCCACGGTGAGCCAGGCCGAGTGGGACTATTCGGGCCACGGCAAGGCCTCGGGGACCTACGACGTCTCCGGCAACGCCGCGGCCGCGTTCGCCGGACCGGCCTCGGATCCCGAGGGGTGCGCCTACTGTCACGACTTCTCCGTGACCCACGGCACGGCCACGAACCCGTTCCGGCTCGCGAACCAGGGCGTCTTGGGCCGGGGGGGCACCGAGGACGGGGGCTGGAACGACGTCTGCCTCACCTGCCACTCCACCTTGGATACGG
>NZ_BAAHXI010000179.1:0-477 GCF_054656955.1 Deferrisoma palaeochoriense | reverse complement strand
GGAAGGCCGTCCGATGCCGATTCGTGAGGTGCCGGGGGGGGTCGAGGTGGATCTCTGGGTGCAGCCTCGCGCCAGCAAGACCGGGCCGGCGGGGCTTCAGGGCGACGCCGTGAAACTCCGGGTCGCCGCCCCCCCGGTGGAGGGCGAGGCCAACAAGGAGATCGTGCGGTTCCTGTCCAAAGCGTTCCGGGTCCCCCGGTCCGCCGTGTCCCTCGTGCGGGGGGAGACCGGCCGGCGAAAGACGGTACGGATCGAGGGCGTCACCCCGGCCAGGGTGCGGGAGGCCCTGGGCCTCGGCTGACGCCCGGGGCCAGAATTACTAAGGCCAACGAAAGTATTGTCAGATCCCCGGGGTTGCAACGGAAACCCGCTGGTGGGGGGACTGGTGGAGAGCCGGGTGCGGCCCCTTACCTCGCCGCGCCATCACCACGCCCGGATCTCTTTGGAAGATCCGGAACGTCCGCCACCGCCGCCCGC
>NZ_BAAHXI010000178.1:0-492 GCF_054656955.1 Deferrisoma palaeochoriense | reverse complement strand
TCGGTACGGCTTCTCCCCACGAGGAACGCTCCCCTACCATGCCAGGGATCAGAATTCAGAAGACAGAAGTCAGGATCCCGCCCGCTCCCAACTTCGGTGTAGCCCCTGGAGCATCTTGGCGATCGACTGGTATTCGTCGCGCCACCGCGTCCAGGTCCCCTCGTCGATGTACCCGAGGTCCAGCGCGTAGCGGATCCACACCCGCATCTCGTCGGCCGATCCAATCGCCATCTGCAGGTACCGGCGAAATTCCCTCGCGGAGTACGCCTGCTTCCCGTACCCCTCTGCCAGGTTCCCGCAGATGGATTTGCTCGCCCGCCGAATCTGATCCGCCAACCCGCCGGTCTGTTCCTCCCTCGGAAACCCCAGCGATGCCCGATGGATCTCCAGCGAGATCCGATAGGCACGCTGAAACACCTCCAGGTCCTCGAAGGAACGTACCGCCTTCCGGCTTGTCATCTGTCTTCTGTCCGCTGAATTCTGACCCCTGAC
>NZ_BAAHXI010000177.1:0-522 GCF_054656955.1 Deferrisoma palaeochoriense | reverse complement strand
GTCGGTGGGCACGAAGTCGACCCGCAGGCCCTCGAAGGGCTCGCCGCTCGAGCCCCAGTCGGCCCGGGAGAACCGGTAGCGCACCCCGTCGTCGCCCCGGATGAGGCCCTCGCCGGTGTCGCGGTTGTAGGTGAGGATGAGGCCTTCCATTTCAACTGCCGTGAATCGTGAATCGGGAATCGTGAATGGTCCGGGCGCTCCGCGCCCTGCTGGGAGGCTGGGACGCGCGGACGTTAGGACGCGTGGACGTTGGGACGGGTCAACCGCCGGGAATCGGGAAACGGCCGGAGGTCGTAAGAACTTCCGTTCGTCGCAGGTCGTTGGTCGTGTGAACGCCCGTTTGTCGTGGGTCGCGGGTCGTTGGTCGTGTGAACTCCCGTTGGTCGTGGGTCGTTTTGCCGTTGGACGTTGGACTGCAATGACCTACGACCTTCGACCTTCGACCTTCGACCTGCGGCCGTTCGGCCGTCCACGCGTCCACGCCTCCACGCGTCCGCACGGTTTTCCCACACCCCCGCCCTC
>NZ_BAAHXI010000176.1:0-544 GCF_054656955.1 Deferrisoma palaeochoriense | reverse complement strand
GCTAGGAAGCTAGGAAGCGGGGAGGCTGGGAAGCTGGGGACATCGTGTGCCCGCCCCCGGCGCCTCCCCTCCCGACCGTGGACCGTAGACCGTAGACCGCATCAAAAGGAGGATCCCCATGAGTCTCGACTGGCTGCCCCGCGACAACGAACTCAAGGACCACGGGCTGTTCAAGGGCGAGTACTGGGGCACGGAACCCCCGTGCACCATGTACGAGAAAAAGCCCCTCGTGGACCCCGACGGCAACGTCGTGCCCGACCTCTACGTGGCCTGGATCACGCTGAACAACCCCAAGCAGTACAACTCCTACACCACCGAGATGGTCAAGGGCGTGATCGCCGGCTTCAAGGCCGCCTCGGGCGACCGCTCGGTTGTGGCCGTGGTGTTCACCGGCGCCGGCGACAAGGCCTTCTGCACCGGCGGGAACACCGTGGAGTACTCCCAGTACTACTCCCGCCGGCCCAACGAGTACGGCGAGTACATGGATCTGTTTAACCTCATGGTCGACTCCATCCTCGACTGCAAAAAGCCCGTGATCTGCCGC
>NZ_BAAHXI010000175.1:0-554 GCF_054656955.1 Deferrisoma palaeochoriense | reverse complement strand
CTGGGGCCGGCCAACAAGCTCGTGTTCGCGCCGGGGCTTCTGGGCGGGTCGGCCGCGCCGATCTCGGGCCGGATCTCGGTGGGCGGGAAAAGCCCGCTCACGGGCACCATCAAGGAGGCGAACGCCGGGGGCCAGGCCGGCCAGATCCTGGCCCGGCTGGGGATCCGGGCCCTGGTGATCGAGGACCAGCCGGCCGACCCGGACAAGCGCTACACCCTGGAACTCCGGAAAGGTTCGGTGAAGCTCGTGGAGAGCCCGGAGCTCAAGGGGCTGGGGAACTACGACACCGTGGCGAAGCTCGTGGAGAAGTACGGGGAGAAGAAGATCGGGTTTGTGACGATCGGGCAGGCGGGGGAGATGGGCCTCACCGCGGCCTCGATCGCCTGCACCGACCGGGAGATGCGGCCCACCCGGCACGCGGGCCGGGGCGGGCTGGGGGCGGTCATGGGGTCGAAGGGCCTCAAAGCCATCGTGCTCGACGACTCCGAGACCCAGATGCGCCAGCCCCAGAACAAGGAGGCGTTCCGGGAGGCCTCGAAGAAGTTCGCGAAAGC
>NZ_BAAHXI010000174.1:0-568 GCF_054656955.1 Deferrisoma palaeochoriense | reverse complement strand
TCTTCCGCCCGGTTTCCGCCCCGGACTCCTTGGCCGCCTGCAGGATGCGCCGGTTGATCCTCTCCCAGGTCTCCTCTCGGATCGCCGAGAGGTTCTCGTGCAGCGTCGAGGCACTGGGCGTTTGGTCCATGCGCATCCGGGTGAACGCCCGGAGCGTCTGGGAGTCGCCCAGATGGAATTCCAGTTCCTGGTAGGTGAACCCCTGGATCTGCTTCACCAGACCGGACCGGAGTACCTGCTCGGCGGTCATGCCCTCCCGGCCCCGATCGGTTCGGCCCGCCCGAGCCAGATCCTCGTGCACCCAGTCGAGGATCTCTGGCGCGCCGTCCAGAATCTCGGAGATGGCCTCGAACTCCTTACTGATCCGGTGCTGCGAAGCCACCTGGAAGAGGTCGAGTTGCAGGTCTCGTTTTCGACGCATCCACGCACCCCTTTGATGGGCATTCTCCAGTCATATCAAATGGTTGCACGGTGCATCGTAACAGATTTTCGTCCAAAAACCAATAACAGAGCAGGCGAAAATTCTTAAATTTTTCCAGCGGTTGCGATTTCCGGACGGACACTGGCT
>NZ_BAAHXI010000173.1:0-581 GCF_054656955.1 Deferrisoma palaeochoriense | reverse complement strand
CAGCCGACCCCCCATCCACGACGAACGACCCACGACCAGCGGCAGTCCGCCCGGTCACCGATCACCCGTCACGCGTCACGGCATTTCCCAACGACCTCTGGCACTTGCTACGACCCACGACCCGAGACCCACGACCCCCGGCAGTTCTCACGACCTGCGACGAACGACCTACGGCAGTTTCCCCATTCCCCGTTCCCGGCAGTTGAGCCCCCCGCTTGTCCCCAACCCCCGTTTTCCGTATCATTCGCCGTCGGCCGGAGCACGAGGGGGGAGACCGCCGTTCCCGCGTTTCCGGCATCCCGGCCTCCTAAGCATTCCAGGTTCCGGCCTTCCAGCCGAATCCCAGGGAGGGGCACCGGTCGTGAGCGTGTCAGAGCGCCAACCCCGGTCCTACGATTCCCGACCCACGAGCCAGGGCCCCGAAGACCCGACGCAGTTCTCACGACCTGCGACCCGCGACGAACGGCGGTCCCCGCCGGCCACCGCGTCACGGCCGTTACCAACCACCCGCGACACCACGACAAGCCATCTGTGTCCATCTGTGTGAATCTGTGGCCAATACCATTCCCGATTCACGGCAG
>NZ_BAAHXI010000172.1:0-602 GCF_054656955.1 Deferrisoma palaeochoriense | reverse complement strand
AGCGTGCATCGGTGAGCGTCACCTCCCCGTCTCGGGCCAGGGCGGCGAAGACGCCCACCTGGCAGTTCTCCACCTTTCCCAGGCGCCCACACCACTGGCGCGCTACGCCGACCGAGCGGTTGCCTTTCTTGGGGAACCCACTTTCATCCACGATCAGACACGTGTTGGGGGAGCCTCCCAACAACCGGTGGGCGTCACGGGCCACATGGTCGATCACCTCGCGGTGATCCCACGGGGAGTACGACACAAAATGCTGCAGGCGTTGATCGTCGGTGTCCGGAACGACTTCCGCGATGCGCTCCATGTTTCGCTTCTGGGCTTGCGTCAAGCCGGCAAAGTACGCCTGGGCGGCCTTCTCGCAGGAGCGGGTACGAGAGGTGAAATGGGATCGGTAGCGTACCGTGAACCGATCCAGGTCGTCTCCCAACTCCGCGAGAGGGTGAGGGGAGCTGGCTAAATTAGAAGAATTATTACCTCGTCAGTTCCAATTTGGTAATCATTCTGATCCTCCTTTCATTTCAACGTGTTACAGCGACATCCGGAGCCACTATACTGCCGAACCTGCACTTTGCCAAGGCTCTGCCGAATCTGACAAAGTAGAA
>NZ_BAAHXI010000171.1:0-605 GCF_054656955.1 Deferrisoma palaeochoriense | reverse complement strand
AACGCGGCGATCGAGCTTCTCAAGGAGGTGGGGAAGGGCACGCCGCTGGGGCGGATCCTGGGGTCTGGGGCCAAGGTGACGGGGCAGTGCTTCGGGGTGGCCCATGTGCCGGTGGTGAAGGGGCAGGCGATGCCGGCCTACGAGCCGCGGGCGATCCAGGGGATCGGGGTGACCTACGCCACCTCCACGATGGGGGCGGACCACACGGCGGGCTACGCGATCGCGACGAACATCCTGAAGGTGGGGGGCTACGTGGACCCCTTGAAGCCCGAGGGGCAGGTGGAACTGAGCCGGAACCTGCAGATCGCCACGGCGGCCATCGACTCGACGGGGCTTTGCCTGTTTGTGGCGTTTGCGGTGATGGACAAGCCCGAGGCGTTCGAGGCGGTCTACGAGATGATCAACGCGTTTTACGGCACGAATCTGGGCCCGGACGACGTGACGGAGTTGGGGAAGACGGTGCTCTCGATCGAGCGCAAATGGAACCAGGCGGCCGGGTTCACCAACGCGGACGACCGGCTTCCGGACTGGATGTACCGGGAGCCCCTGCCGCCCCACAACACGGTGTTCATGGTGCCGGACGAGGAACTCGACCAGGTGTTCAA
>NZ_BAAHXI010000170.1:0-606 GCF_054656955.1 Deferrisoma palaeochoriense | reverse complement strand
TCCATTGCTTGAGCTGCAACGCTCGCAGCCGGTGGCGGACCCACTGGTCCAGGCGTCGGAACACCCCCGGGGTCTCCGCCAGGCGGAAGTACGCCTTCCATCCCAGCAGGAACGCCCGAAGCCGTCTCACCACCTCACCCAGGCTCTGTCCCACCGTGCGCCGCGTCATCCAGCGCACTTTTACCTTCATCGCAGTCATGGCCTTGTCAGCCACCCGGCATCTCACCTCGCCCCCGGGCCCGTACCAAAAGCTATAGCCCAGAAATGATCGGCTCCCCGCCGGCGCCACCGCGCTTTTGGCCTCGTTGACCCGAAGCCGCAGCCGCCCATAGAGCTTCCGCAAAAGCCCCATCACCCGTTCGCCCGCCCGCTGGCTGCGCACGTACACGTTGCAGTCGTCCGCGTACCGCACGAACCGGGCCCTCGCCGCTCCAGTTCCTTGTCCACTTCGTCCAACAGCACGTTGGCCAACAACGGCGACAGCGGGCCCCCTTGCGGGGTCCCCTCGTATCGCTCCACCACCAACCCCTTGGCGAACATCCCCGCCTTGAGGTAGCGGCGGATCAGTCCTAGCACCCGGACGTCCGGAATCCGTTTCGCCAGCCA
>NZ_BAAHXI010000169.1:0-610 GCF_054656955.1 Deferrisoma palaeochoriense | reverse complement strand
GCTCCCTCGTTGATTTCTCGCTCGCGGAGTTTCCGGAACACGGCCGAATACAGCTCCACCCGAGCCAATTCCGAGACGGCAATCGTCGAGGTTCCAAGGTAGAGATCGGGACAGGCTTTCGAGCCGCGCTCTTCATGGTAGATCTTCACAAGAGCGGAGGTATCAAAGAAGAAAAGGCTCATATGCGCTCATCCCGGTCGCCGCGAACGGCCTCGCTCCAATCGCTGGACGATGTCGAAGTCTGCCTCCTGACTTCCTCGATCGACGGGGCGCCCTCCCCCTCCGCCCCCCCGCCGGGGGCAGGCCGGATCGCTTTGATGGCCCTCAGGTACTCGTACACCGCGACCAAAGAGGTGGGATCGAGGCCGTTCAGTTCGTCTTCGATTCGTTTCCTCAGGGTGTTCATGGCTTGTCCTTCGGGGCGATTTACGCTGGAAGGCTCGGAGACTAGAAGGCTGAGACGCTGGAAGGCACCAACTGCGCTCCAGTGTACCCAGCACCCCCGCTATGAGCAACGCGAGCGAACGGTCAACTTTCGGGAAGGGGGGGACTGCCGGGCGTCGTTGGTCGCAGGTCGTAGGTCGTTCATCGTGGATGGGGGGTCTCGGCC
>NZ_BAAHXI010000168.1:0-617 GCF_054656955.1 Deferrisoma palaeochoriense | reverse complement strand
CGAGAACTCAAGCGCACCATCACGGACAAGACACCGGATCAACTCAAAATGCCCTGGGCGCTGTGGACCCGGCGAAGTATCCAGGAGTTCATTCGCCGCAGATGGGGCCTCACGATGCCGGTGCGGACCATCGGGGACTACCTGAAGCGCTGGGGGTTCACCCCCCAAAAGCCCCTTCGCCGCGCGTATGAGCAAAATCCCAAGGCCGTGGAAAAGTGGCTCCACGAGGAGTATCCCGCCATCCGGGCCCGGGCCAAGCGCGAGAACGCCGAGATCCACTGGGGCGATGAGACAGGAATCCGCTCGGATAGCCAACATGGGCGTTCCTACGCCCCCCGGGGGCAAACGCCGGAGATTCGCATCACCGTCAACCGGGTCTCTCTGAATTTGATCTCGACCATCACGAACCAGGGCAAAGTGCGGTTCATGACCTACACGGGCACCATGAACAGCCAGACGCTGATCCGGTTTCTCCGGCGCTTGATCAAGGACGCGGACCGCAAGGTGTTTCTCATTTTGGACAATCTCCGGGTGCATCACAGCAAACCCGTCAAGGCCTGGTTGGCGGCCCATCAGGAGGAGATCGAGGTGTTCTACCTGCCCTCGTACTCGCCAGA
>NZ_BAAHXI010000167.1:0-665 GCF_054656955.1 Deferrisoma palaeochoriense | reverse complement strand
GCAAAAGGTCATGGCGACGAAGTGATCCCAGGCGGGAAACCGCTTGGTGTAGCGGTTGGCGCCGTGTCTGCGACACGCCTTCAGGAAGGTCGCGCGCTCCACGAGGCCGAGGATTTGACTGAAGAGACTGGCGGTACGTACCATCGGCAGGCCCTCCTCTTGGGTGGTGATGTCTGTGGAGAGCACCACCATACCCGAGACGGAGGGCATTTTTCATGGACCAGGTTCCCCAGTTCGCCGACCCGCCGATTTTCCGCATCAGTTCAGGCTCTCAGGCTTTCTGGCGATAGCGTTCTTGGACA
The DNA here is from genome assembly GCF_054656955.1 of Deferrisoma palaeochoriense. Lineage (NCBI taxonomy): Bacteria > Pseudomonadati > Thermodesulfobacteriota > Deferrisomatia > Deferrisomatales > Deferrisomataceae > Deferrisoma > Deferrisoma palaeochoriense. The sequence goes on along the minus strand of NZ_BAAHXI010000167.1, from coordinate 363 downwards.
CGAGTGGTTGGCGTCAGATTTAATTGTAGCAGATGATGACGGATTGCCGGTCCTGGACTACCTCTGTCCCCAGATTTTCGAATATTCTCGCCACGCCAAGATCTCTCCCGCTGAGATGTTTTCTCAAGGTCAGAACTTTGCTGCAGGCGAGCACAAACGTTTTTTATCGAAGGGGAATCTGCGGCTCGCATCTCGGTACGGCAGATTAAAGGCATTCTACGATCGCCACTCGCATATATGGCTAGGCAAAGCCTCTTGAGGGGTCATCGGGGGGACGTTGTTCGGTTTTATAAGTTGTTTGCCCCCCCGGTTCGGGCCCGGCGAACGCCCGGGGCATCGGGTGGACGTTGTTCGGTTTTATAA
>NZ_BAAHXI010000166.1:0-706 GCF_054656955.1 Deferrisoma palaeochoriense | reverse complement strand
GCTGTTGTTCCAACCTGTGGGAGCGGCCTTCGTACCAGGGGCCAGAATGCAGAGGTCAGAAGTCAGAGAACCCCTGTCCTCTGTCGTCCGTCCTCTGGCACCTGACGCGGAGGTCTCTCCCACGCTGGAGTCCTAGCCCGGCCGGGAGCCCCGGTGTTGCAAGGCCCGGCAGGAGCATCCCGGGCGTCCGCGTCCTTTTCCCGTGCGAATATCTTCTTTCGCACCCTGGAGAGCGGGCCGTCCCCATCCCCGGTTGCGATTCCGGGCGCGGAGGATACCCTCGCCGGGGGGCTTGGGTCCACCGGAACGAGGGGGCTGGGGACGGCTCCAGCCCATCGAGAGGAGGAAGCCGCGCATGAATCGAACCGGGTGTTCCGCTGTCAAGCCGCCCGGCCGCCCCGCCGCCTAGCCGTCATGCACCACGCCTCGGCGCGTGCCGTCGTCTACCCCCTGGGGGCCGCGGCCCTCTTCGGCGCCTCGGTCCCGGCGGTCAAGGCGCTCTCCCGGTTCGGCTCGGATCTGGGGCTTGCCGGGGCCCTCTACCTGGGGGCGGGGGCGGGTCTCCTCGTGTTCGCGCTTTGCCGGCGCGGGGGCCGCCCGCCGTGGGTGAAGGCCGAGATCCCCTGGCTTGTGGCGGCCACCGCGTGCGGCGGGGTTCTGGCGCCGTGGCTTCTGGTGCGGGGGCTCCGGGCCGGCCCGGCATCGG
>NZ_BAAHXI010000165.1:0-712 GCF_054656955.1 Deferrisoma palaeochoriense | reverse complement strand
CGCGGTCAGCCCGAACAGAAGCGGTTTATAGGGCGCTTACTCTGAAGATCGGTTTCCCACTGGATCGTGTGGTGTGGCATGGTCGCTCCCTCCTTCCTTGACGAGTGGGGTCGGATGGACCACCACTGTGCCAGAGGAAGCGGGACTGTCAAGCCGACCGATCGAGTCGGAGTTTGGGGCGAACCGGGGCGCGTGGGAGCGTGGTCCCGTCCGCGGGGGTCAGGTGGGCAAATGGAAAAAACAACCTGCAAACCGCACGAAAGGTCCGTAGCCGGTCATCCTGAGCCGCCGCGATATGACCCGGAAACTCCTCGAGAACGCCGCCGGGTGAGGCCGGTGGTCCTGGAGCACCTGGAGGCATCCATTTCCGAGAACGAGGAACGGGGGCGACTCCTGGCCGAGTGACACGGCTTCGTTCCTCACGGTATGCCGCGCACCACGTGCTCCCATTCGTGCTGGCCCAACCCCGGCCCTTCCGTCCCTGGAACGGCTGATAGCTCGGGGGGGCCCCAACGACGCGTATCGGTTCCCGGCGGGGTTACTGGACCGCGGCGAGAGCGACCACGAGCACCTGTTCCCGTGGATCCGGGAGCACAAGGTGCGGTTGCGCGCTGGTTGGCTCACGGCCCCCTGTCGCCCCCCTGATGCCCTTCCTCGCCCCTGGTATGCCAGGGCGTTCGCCGGGCCCGAACCGGGGGGCCAAAAAACTTAT
>NZ_BAAHXI010000164.1:0-720 GCF_054656955.1 Deferrisoma palaeochoriense | reverse complement strand
AGGGAGTTCGAGCCCTCGGCCAACACCATTCGGAACTGGGTCCGGCAGGCGGATCTGGATGAAGGTCGGCGAAGCGACGGGCTGACCACCGCGGAACGAGAGGAACTGCGCCGCCTACGTCGGGAGAATCGACAACTTCGGATCGAGCGGGAGATTTTGGCAAAAGCCGCGGCCTGGTTTGCTCGGGAGACCGAGTCGATCCCCTCGAAGGGTTCGAGTTCGTAAGGGCGAATCGGGCCAAGTATCCGGTGGCCACGATGTGCCAGGTGCTGGGGGTCTCCACCAGCGGGTACTATGCGTGGCTGGAGCGGTCGGAATCGAAGCGGGCGCAGGAAGACGAGTCGTTGCGGGAGAAGATCCGCGCGATCCACCGCAAGAGTCGGGGGACGTACGGGGCTCCGCGGATCCACGCGGAACTGCGGGACCAGGGGGTTCGGGTGGGGCGCAAGCGGGTGGCCCGCCTGATGCGGGAGGCGGGGTTGGAGGGGGTAAGTCGGCGCAGGAAGGTGAAGACGACGGTTCAGGACCGGGAGGCGAAGGCCGCGCCGGACCTGGTGAATCGGAGCTTCCAGGCGAGTCGACCCAACGAGTTGTGGGTGGCGGACATTACGTACGTTCCAACGCTTTCGGGGTTTTTGTACCTGGCGGTGGTGTTGGACGCGTTCAGCCGTCGGGTGGTGGGATGGGCGATGAAGACGCACCTTCGGGCGGAGTTGGTGA
>NZ_BAAHXI010000162.1:0-759 GCF_054656955.1 Deferrisoma palaeochoriense | reverse complement strand
GGGCTCCGGTGCACCTCGTGTCACCCCCACAGCGCCGAGTTCGCCCCCAACATCGACAACAACCGCGCCTGCGCCGGGTGCCACACCGCCGGGAGCGACAACGACGACTACACCTACGGCAACGCCAACACGGCGGCCGTGTCCACGGCCGAGTGGGCCGATTCGGGCCACGGCCGGGCCTCGGGCACCTACGACGTCACCGGAAACCCGGCGGCCGCGTTTTCGGGGCCGGGCGACGATCCCGAAGGGTGCAACTACTGCCACGACTACACCGTGCCTCACGGCGGGGCCAACTACTTCCGCCTGGCCAACCGCGACGGCGCAACCGCCTCGGACCCAGACTTCGGGTACGGGTGGAACAACGTGTGCCTCGTGTGCCACGCGGCGGGCGACGCGGGCTACGACCCGGACGGCGGGGGCGGGCTCTACACCCTCCGGGACTCGGCGCTCGACGTGGACGAGAACCACTACGGGGCGAAGCACGCGGCGGGCACGGGCGGCACGTTCTGCTGGGACTGCCACGACCCCCACGGCGACCGGGCCTCGGGCACGGGGAACATCTCGATGATCCACCGCACGGTGAGCAAGACCAACGACCAGGACGTGGGCAAACCCGGGACCACCGTGGCCGTGACCTTCACCGCCAACACCACGGGCACCGACTACGCCAAGAGCGGGGCGCCCTACGACGGCATCTGCAACGTGTGCCACACGAGCACCAACCACTACACCTCGAGTTCGGGCGACGGGCACAACAGC
>NZ_BAAHXI010000161.1:0-776 GCF_054656955.1 Deferrisoma palaeochoriense | reverse complement strand
CCGGGATGGGTGTCGGTTTGAACGCAACTTGGTATCAGGTCGATTCCTTGAACCGCTGCATCATGAGGGCCTGCATGCGGCGGGCCACCTCGGCCCGGTCGTGACCCTGGGTGAGCCGGCGGGCCAACTCCGTCCCGGCCGCCCGGGCCGCCGCGAGAACGCCGGGCTGCTTCGTGACCCGGGGAATCTTCTCCTCGGTGATCTTCACGCCCTCGCCGTAGAGGAAGTAGGGCACCCCCACCTTGCAGGTTTCGCCGTACCCGCAGGTGAAGCACGACGCCGCCCCCTGCCCCGACACCTTGGCCACGGTCTCGATGAAGTTGTAGAGGAAGAACTTCTCGATCTCGTCGGCCGGGAACCGTCCGTCCCCACCCCCCACGCCGATGGCCACCCCGAGCTTGCCCCACAGGGCGTCGCCCTCCCGGTGCCGGAACTGGTACCACCGCTCCAGGAACGCGTGGGTCGTGGCGTTGAGGCCCGAGTAGTAGTTGGGCGCCCCGATCACGTAAGCGTCGGCCTCGACGATCTTCTCTCGCAAGGGGGCCATGTCGTCGGCTACCTTGCACACGTTGTCGGCCACGCACCCCAGGCACGCGATGCACCCGCCGATCTGCTTACCCCTGAGGTGGACGATCTCGTAGGGGAGCCCCGTGGCCTCGACGCAGAGGGTGACCAGGGTGTGGACACCTGAATCCTCGGGGGACCGGGGGCTTCCGACGATGCCGAGAATCTTCATGGGGGTACCTCCGGATGAGTTCGGGCTGGAACGCGAACAG
>NZ_BAAHXI010000160.1:0-807 GCF_054656955.1 Deferrisoma palaeochoriense | reverse complement strand
AATCGAGCGCTCGACAAAAAAGCTCAGGAAGCCTTGCGCATCCGGGTGGTGCGCCAGGTGCGCGAAGGGGTCAGCCCTGAGCAACTTGCCAAGGCCCTGGACATCAATCCGCGGACGATCTACCGCTGGATCGAGCGCTTCCATTACGGGGGCGAGGAGGCGCTTCGAAACCGCCCCAAGACGGGCCGGCCTCCGAAACTGACGGCGGCACAGATGGCATGGATCGCTCGTACGGTCCGAGACAAGAACCCGCAGCAGATGAGTTTTCCGTTTGCCCTGTGGACGTTGGGCATGATTCGGGAGTTGATCCGCTGGAAGTTTGGGGTTCGGTTGAGCGAAGTCTCGGTGGGGCGGGTGATGCGGACGTTGGGATTCACGCCGCAACGGCCGCTTCACAGGGCGTACCAGCAGAACCCGGCCTTGGTGGAGAAGTGGCGGGAGGAGGAGTACCCGAGGATCCGTAAACGGGCGCGCAAGGAGAACGCCCTGATCTTCTTTGCGGACGAGTCCGGGATCCGGTCGGACTACCATAAGGGGCATACGTGGGCACAGTCGGGGCACACGCCGGTGGTGAAGGCAACAGGGAAGCGGTTTTCGGTAAACATGCTCTCGGCCGTGAGCCCTCGGGGTCACTTTCGGTTCATGGTGCACGAGGGCACGGTGACGGCGGAGGTGTTTTGCACGTTCCTGAGGCGGTTGGCGGCCGGGGTGGAGCAGAAGATCTTTCTGATCGTGGATCGGCATGCGATTCACCGTGCCAAGAAGGTCCGGGATCTGCTGGAGGAGATGGACGGGAAGATCACGCTG
>NZ_BAAHXI010000159.1:0-813 GCF_054656955.1 Deferrisoma palaeochoriense | reverse complement strand
GTGCCGTGACGGGTGGGAAAGGCCGTGACGCGTGATCGGTGACGAGTGACCGGCGGGGACTGCCGCTCGTCGCAAGTCGCGAGAACCGCCTCGGGTCTTCGGAAGCCCTGGCTCATGGGTCGGGAATCGTAGGGCCGGGGTTGGCGTTCTGGTACGCTCACGACCGGTGCCCCTCCCTGGGATTCGGCTGGAAGGCCGGAAGCTTGAATGCTAGGAGGCCGGGATGCCGGAACCGCGGGAAGGGCGATCAGTCCCCCTCGTGCTCCGGCGGACGCCGAATGATACGGAAAACGGGGGTTGGGGACAAGCGGGGGGAAAGGCCGTGACGCGTGACGCGTGATCGGGGACGGGGGCCAAGGGCCGTGACGGGCGGAAAGGCCGTGACGGGTGATCGGTGACGGGGGGGAAATGCGGTGACGCGTGACGCGTGACGGGTGACGAGGGGGGAACTGCCGCAGGTCGTGGGTCGTTCGTCGTGGATGGGAGGTCGGCCGGCCCGGGGCGGGCGGTTCAGGCGCTCGCGGGATCCCCCAGGCGACCCGGTTCGCCCCGCCGGGTTCGCGGGGCCCGGGTTACTCCCCGATCACCACCAGGTGCTCTGGCCGGGCGTCGGTGACCGCGTCGAGCGCGACCCTTCGGTCGAAGGTCACGAACCGGCCCCCGTTCTTCACGGCCAGGGCCAGGAGGTAAGCGTCCGTAACCTGCCGGTGCCCCACCAGCCTGGACCAGCGGACGCGTCCGGTGTCGAGGAGGCTCACGTCGGCGGCCCAGAATCGGTGGGCGGGGTGCTCCGTGGCCGCCCTCAACCGCTCG
>NZ_BAAHXI010000158.1:0-911 GCF_054656955.1 Deferrisoma palaeochoriense | reverse complement strand
GCCCGCCGGGGCCGAAGGACGAGGTGGAAATGGTTGGACAGCAGAGCCCACCCGAGGAGTTGCGCCTCCCCCTCCCGCACCACATCGGCGAGCTTCGCGAGAAACGTTTCTCTGTCCTTTTTGTCACGGAAGATCGCCGTGCCCTCGATGCCCCGCGCCATCACGTGCTGCACCACCCCCAACACGTCCAACCGCGCCATCCTCGGCATCGCCTCGCCTCTCTCCTCGCCCTCAGCGTCCCAAACTCGCAAGCAAACCTAGCAAAACCAAATAACCTGTCAACGTCCCCTCGAGCCTTCGGATCACGAACGCGATGACGGAAGGGCTGAACTCCCGGCTGGATGCGATCTGGCGTAAGGCCCGTGGGTACCGGAACAAGGCGAGGTACCGGGTGGTGATCTTGTTCCATCTCGGCGGTCTCCCCATGGACCCCGTTACCCACTAAAAAGTCGGAAGAGCCCTCGCGGGGCCGCGGCAGATGGCGTCCTCGAAACGCCCCCCGAACCTCATCCTCCCCAAAGATCGTCCGTCGTTCGATCCCGTGAAAGATCAGCGACTACGGCAACTCAAGAATGTCGGGTCGCGCGGTGCGAAGCAGGCACCAAGGACTCCCCAAAAAGCTCGTTACTCAATTATTCAAGGACGTTCCGGTGACCGCCTTAGCGGAAGTGATCATCTTGGCTTGACCGAGCGGCCAATCTGAGCCGCCCGCTGACGCGCCAGAGGAGGCGAGGCTACTGCAGCGTGGGTACCCCGCTTTACTTTTCATGCTGATCAATCTCGTCCCGAAGCCAGTCAACGGCTTGCTTAAATCTCTGAATCTCCTCGGGCCCTCTAAAGACATCAGCAATTGCCACACTAGGCCACTTGGAGAAATCGTCGGGTATCCGACTGAAAGTTTGTATCTCGCT
>NZ_BAAHXI010000157.1:0-1030 GCF_054656955.1 Deferrisoma palaeochoriense | reverse complement strand
ATCAATGTCATTAAGTTAAGCCAGTTGACTCGGAAAAGGGCTGCACTGACGGCCGCTTTATGGTAGAATCAGCCAGCAAACATCCAGAGAAAGGAGGCTGGCCATGAAGAAAAAACTTATGAAAGCCCTCAAGTCTGGCACGGGAGTCGCCTTCTAATGTAGCAAATCTCGTGCCACTAGTTGAACTGTTCCACAAAATGATTCACTCCGAGGCCTTCTGTGCTGCACATCGGGCAAACCCAACAGACTTCACAAGGCGTCGAACACTGCCGTTTCCCACAATGATCCTCTTTTTACTGAACCTACTGCAAGGCTCTCTCGCAAAAGAACTCCAGCGATTCTTCCTCGCCGTGGAGAACAGAGGTCTGCGCCCCGCTCCCGTTACCCCCGCCGCCGTCTGCCAGGCCCGGAAAAAGCTTCTGCCCTCCGCGTTCCAGGCCCTGCACGAGGTTGTGGTCGCGTACTTCTACCGCCACATGCCTTGGCGCAACTGGAAGGGCTTTCGTGTGGTCGCCGTGGATGGGTCCACTGCCGCCCTTCCCAAAACCCAGGAGATCCAGGCCCACTACGGCACCTGGGGGAACCCGCCCCACGGCGGGCCCGGGGTGATTGCCCGACTCTCGGTGCTCTACGACGTCCTCAACCAGATCCCGATCCACGGGACGATCACCCCGACATCCTTCGGCGAGCGTCAATTGCTCAAAGCCCACGCCGACCATCTGCGCACCGGGGACCTGTGCTTGCTGGACCGCGGGTATGGCGGCTTTTGGGTGTTTCGCTACCTTCTCCACCGGGGGGTTCACTTCCTGTGCCGCCTGCCCACCCAACAGCGAGGATGGAAGGTGGTACGGGCGTTTCTTGCCTCCGGTGCCCAGGATGCCGTTGTTACCCTTCGATGTCCTCCGTCTGCCGAGGCGCAATGCCAGGCGCTGGGGCTTTCGACCGAACCCCTCACGGTGCGCTTGATCCGGTTGGACCTCCCGAACGGGGAGGTCGTGGTGTTGGCCACCTCTCTTGTCGACGCCTCTCG
>NZ_BAAHXI010000156.1:0-1041 GCF_054656955.1 Deferrisoma palaeochoriense | reverse complement strand
CACCAGGTAGAGTTTGCGGTTCATGGCCCCCTCCTTCGGTCGCGCGGCGGCCGGCGGGCGTCGAGGGCCGGCTGCCAGTCGCGGGCAAGCCGCGCCACCTCGACGAGCCTTCGGCCCAGATCGGCCTCGAGCCACTCCCGGTGCCCCTCGAACCGGGCGGTCCATCGTCGCAAGAGGGCCGGGGTGAGCCCGTCGGGGCCCTCGTCGGGCCGGGGCAGCAGCCCGGCCCGCGCCCCGGCCAGCACACAGCCGTCGATCCACGGCACGAACGGCCGCGTCATCTCGCGCACGAACCCGTAGCGCTGGCGGGGGTCGAGCACCCCGGCGTGGGGGTCGAACCCCTCGGCCAGCACCCGGGCGGTGACCATCTCCCACACGAGGCCCCGGAGGTATTTCCACACCGGGTCCACCCCGGGCTCCAGCGGGCCCAACCGGGCCTCGCGCCAGGCTTCCCATTCGCGCCCCCGAAAGCCCCGGGCGCACCACCGTTCGGCCGTGGCCGGGTCGGTGCGGCGCACGAGGTCGAGCCGGGCCTCGCGCACCCAGGCGTCGAGCCGGCGGCGGTAGGCCTCGCGCCAGTCGGGATCGGCCCGGCGGCCGGCCAGCAGCACCGCCGGCCGCGACAGGCGCTCGGCCGGGGACCAGGCGATGCCCAGGGTCTCGCCGCCCCGGGCCACGAACGACACGGGCACGTTGCGCCGCAGAAGGAGCCCCAGGGCCTCGGTGTCGAGCCGCACGCTGCCCCACACGACGGCCCGTTCCACCCGCGCGGCCGGCACGTACCAGGGCGCGCGGCCCTTCTGCTCGATCCGCAGGGCCCCGCCCTCGGCGCCGACGAACTCGAGCCCGTCGCTTTCCACGAGATAGAGGCTTTTCATGTGCCACCCCCTTTCGTTCGGGCCTTCGGCCCGTTGATCCGTGCGGACGCGCGCACGGGCGAACGGCGGAAAACGCCCGTGCATGGTGAAGTCGTGAAGCGTGGGTCAAGCCGGCGCGTGGACCGGATGGCTCGCTTGGATCGGGATAGGGGCGGCGGAGCAC
>NZ_BAAHXI010000155.1:0-1171 GCF_054656955.1 Deferrisoma palaeochoriense | reverse complement strand
GATCTCCTTGCGCGCCTCTATTGGCGCCGGATTAATAGGACGCGTGGACGCCGGCGGGGTGCGGCACCCCGGGTCAAAGCCCCCGGCCGCGCTCCAGGGCCGCCGCGGGCACGGCCACCCCGGAGGTTTCTTCGACCCACTCGGCGCCCCGGCGCACAAACGGGAGGAGGACGAGACGCGCGGCCCGCACCCGCAGGCGGGCGCCCAGCACCGCCGCCGCCTTTCCCCGCTGGGTACCGGCTACTTCCGCGAGCACGGGCTTTAGCGCCTGGGCCGCCTCGGAAAGCGGTAGGCGTACCGCCTCCGCTTCGGCCGGACCCGTCGGGAGCCGCGTCGCGTCGCCCCCAGCCACGGGCCCCAGGGTCAGGTTGCGGGCCGCCCGCAAGAAAAGCCTCGGATGGAGCTTGAACGCCGGGATCCGCACGAGCGGCGGGGTACGTCCGTCTGCGGGATCCGGGGCCCAGTAGGGCACGGCCCACCGCACCATGTCGGCCCGGCTCCGGAACGGAAGCCCCCTGGCCCCGATCTCCAGCTCCCAGACCGGAAGGTACCGCACTCCGGAACCGCCGGAACCCCTGACCCGGAACGCCAGGGGCTCGAGTCTGCGGCGCCCCGGCACCCACCCCCGGCCGCACCGCCCGCACCAGAACCCCACCGCGTGGGGCACCGCGGGCAGGTCGGCCGCGCACTCGGGACAGCGAAGGGGGAGGAACCGCGGCGTCCACGGCCGGGGAGGCTCATCCAGGGCCCGCCGGAGCGAAAGGGCCTCCCCTCCGGCGAGGGCCCCTCCGGGCCCGTCGGGAAAGAGCGGCCGCAGGGCCCACCCCCCGCGTTCCCGTTCCAGGGCAAACGGGACCCAGAGGACTGCGGTCACCTCCCCGACGAACCGCCGGAGCGGCGCGGCCTCGCCGCCGGCAGCCTCGGCCTGGGTCTCGGCCTCGGCCACCACCTCGGCCACCGCCCGGTCAGGCCACACGACCCGCCCTTTGGCCGGAAGGCCGAGCCGGAACCGCACGGCCTGCGGTCTCACGCCGAGGTGCGACCCCTCCCGGAGCCCCGCACGGCCGGGCCCGGTGCCGTCGAGCAGGCTCCCCCCGGCTCCCGAGGCGAACAGCCGGTACCAAAGCCCCCGAAACCGCCAATAGGGGATCCACACGAGCCCCGGGGGCGC
>NZ_BAAHXI010000154.1:0-1192 GCF_054656955.1 Deferrisoma palaeochoriense | reverse complement strand
TCCTACGATGAAATCTTTCAAGCACCTCCGCGTTTACCTGGGTTGACAACCAACCGTAATTGAGCTGAAGCTTACCGTTCGTATAAATCGTGAAGACAGAAATGGTCTTGCCCTCCCTTAGATAATGAAAAGTAAAAGATCCTGTTTGCACTCCCGTTCCAAACCACACCCTGTCCGCTGCAACCTCCGCCCACCCGTACAGGTCCTCCACGATGGTGGCAATGCCCGGGTCGACATTCTCTCGAAGCACTTCAAAGAACTCATCTCGGGTCCATTTCTTTCTTTTTCCATCCCCTTTCGCGGTTGGCTTTGTGGAAAGCCCGTACAATTGCGGAACAAGGATTTCAATCCCGCTAGCCTTAAACCGGCGAACCTCGAGCGCGTGCAACGAGAACGCAGACTCGCTGCGCTCGTTTACGTACCGAATTATGCGCCTCAATTCTCCGTTCATCTGGTCTACAACGATGACCAAGATGAAACTCCCGCTGGCCAAAGACTGAGTGACCCCTTCCTCGAAACTGCTCTGATCCCACTCCCCAGCTACTGCTTCCTCGATAAGATTCGGCAAGGCTTTGCCCTTTAATCGCTGGACCCGTCTATCAACCTCTTTGTAACTCATACCCCATAGGAACGAGGCGTACTCCAATATCTGGCCTATAACCTTTCGCCTACTCTCCGAATTCGCCGCAAGCTTGCATTCGATGATTGCAATATCTCCGTCGGCACTGAAAGCAAGAATATCCGTATTCCCAGAACCAGGAAGACCGAACTCACCAACAGCGAAAACAAGAGGGGAGACACCTTCCCGAATCTCCTCAACGGGAACCAGGAAAGGCGATTCAATAAGCAGATTCTGCAGTTCCACTTCAGCTCTGGCACTGACAAGATCCGCAGGCTCCCACTCTTTGGATTCCTTATTGCGGACAAGAATTTTCATAAGATTGCTCCGTTTGTACCAATGTCGGGCCTCCGAGCCGAGGCTGGAGGCTGGTACGCCCTTGACTATGTGAGTGGCCGATTGTCCTTCTCACCGGATCGCGGCAGAATGCGTCACCGGAACGCCCCGCGATGCCCGTCGGCCACAAAGATTGGCCGCCGTTCGATCCCGCGAACGATCACGTGCTGCATCAACCCCAGAATGTCGAGTCAAGCAGTCCGAAGCATGGGCCAAAAGCCATCCTCAAACGCTCGT
>NZ_BAAHXI010000153.1:0-1271 GCF_054656955.1 Deferrisoma palaeochoriense | reverse complement strand
ATACTCATAAATACTCATGGACGTCCCCCAAGGGGCGGCTGTCCCCAGTCACCGGCGTCTCCCTGCTGGTCTCCGGATGTTCTGGCGAAGGGGAGGGCGACCTTGAAGTCGCGGTGTTTTCCCATTACGCTTTGAGTGTCGATCGCAAGGAGGTAAGAACAATGCACGCGGCCACCCTCACGTCCAAGTTCCAGATCTGCATCCCCAAAGCCGTGCGAGAGCGCCTGCGGTTGAAGGCGGGCCAGCAGTTCGTGTTCGTCACCAAGGGCGACACCATCAGTCTGGTGCCGAAGCGGGACATCCGGGATCTGCGAGGCGTCCTGCGCGGAGCCGATACCCGCGATGTGCGGGACCGGAGCGACCGCGGTTGAGCGTCGTCGTGGACACGAGCGGGTGGATCGAGTGGCTCACCGACGGGGCCCTCGCCGACCGCTTCGAACCGTTCCTCACCCAACCCGAATCTGTCGTCGTTCCCACTGTCGTCCAGTACGAACTCCACCGGTGGATCTGCCGAGAACGCGACGAACCGACCGCCCTGGAGATCATCGGGGCAACCGAGCAGGGCACGGTGGTTCCCCTGGACACGTCTCTCGCTCTCCTGGCCTCGGACCTGGCCGCCCACCACCGCCTGGCCATGGCCGACGCGATCGTGTACGCCACCGCCCAGCAAGCCCACGTCGACCTCGTAACCTGCGACGCCCACTTCAAAGACCTTCCCGGAGTGCGATTCTTCGAGAAGGTGTGACCGGCACGCCCTGCACCAACATCCGCGGGGGGCCCCTGAGGAGTTCTCGCGTTGAGGATCCGGCGACCCGACGGCGGATGGCCTCCCCACGGGCAACCCTGGCCGGTTCACCACGTGGGTGCACGCCGTGGCAGCAGCAAATACTCAAATAGTCATGGGGCGCCGTAGCGTGGAAAACGGTGAGGCCCGGGGTTCGCCGAGGGAGAGGGATCGCCGGCCCTTCCGTTCCAAGGACTCGTGTGCCCTGAAGCCGCACAAAACCATAACATGCTGTAATTATTAGATATTTTTCTCATTGGCGGAGGACCTACGGAGTGTCCCGCCTGTCACCCCGAGGAACATCTCGCGGTCCTTCTCGTCGCGAAAGATCGCCGCCCCCTTGAGGCCCCGGGCCATCACGTGCTGCGCCACCCCCAACACGTCCAACCGCGCCATCCCCGGCATCACCACTCTCGCTTGCCGGCCGCTGAAACCCGAGGACCCGCCCCGAACAACTTCATAACTTGTCAACGTCCCCTCGATCCTC
>NZ_BAAHXI010000152.1:0-1352 GCF_054656955.1 Deferrisoma palaeochoriense | reverse complement strand
GCCGGTCACGGTGAGGGTCACGGTGACGAGGTCGCCCACCCGGTACGCCCCGCCGGCAAGGGGCCCGGCGGCGACCGCGGCGGAGAGCCCGGCCGGGTCGGGGGTGGTGGTGGAGACCGACAGGGGCCCGGCGGCGTAGTCGTCGAGGCCTCCGGTGCCGCCGTCGCCGTCGCGCTCGTTGGGGTCGGCGCCGTCGAGGCTGGTCCAGTCGAGGGAGAGGGCGTCGGTCAGGGTCTGGCCCGGCTCGACCGTGTCGAGGACCGTGACCCGGTAGGTGAGGACGAAGGAGGCGCCGGGGGCGAGGTCGAGGTCCTGGCCCGCGTCGCGGCCCCAGGTGAGGGCCTGGGGGTCGCCGGCGACCGTGGGTTCCAGGGCGGAGCCGTCCTTTTGGGCCGATCCGGTGACGTAGGCGAGGCCCTCGGGGAGTTGCTCGACCAGGGCGAAGTCAAAGGCGTCGGAGACGTTGGCGCCCGAGGCGTTCGACACGGTGACCTTGTACTCCAGCACGTCGCCGGCGTCGGGGGCGGTGAGGGTGGAGAAGTCGGCCGGGTCGCCCCGGGTCACATTGCGGGCGGCGAGCGTTGCCGTGACCTGGGGCTCCGCGAGGGTCAGGGTGTGGGTGGCCGAGACGGGCCCGAGCACGGTGCCGCCCGTCCGGTCGCTGAACCGGGCCTCCACGGGCACGTCGAGGGTGGCCCCGGCCTGGTTCGGGGCGTGGTCGGCTCGGACCCGGGCGGTCACGGTGAACCCGGCCCGGGCGCCCGCCGCGATCCTGGTGCACCGAAGATCGAGGGCGTTTCCGGCCGTGGCCGAGTCGTCGAACCCCTCGCAGGCGCCGTCGGCCGCCGCCGACACGAGGGCGAGCCCGTCGGGGAGCGCCGAGGTGAGGGCCACGTCGTAGAGGTCCGAGGCGACGGCGGTCTGGGGGAAGGTGACCGTGTAGGTGACGGTCTCCCCGATCTTGGCCGCGGCCGGGGCCGAGATCGAGAGGTCCCCGGGCGGATCGAAGGTGGTGAGCCCCGCCGTGACCGGCCCGACCGTGCCGTAGTCCTTTCGCACGGCCTCGGTGGGGTCGTCGGCCGAGGGGAGGGAATAGAAGTGGTCCCCCCGGGCGGCGTTGGTGAAGGAGACGTCGGGGCCGACGTCGGCGTCCACCGTGGCCGTGAACGCGATGGTGAGGACCTCCCCGGGGCCGAGCACGGCCGTGTCGGGGAACCGCCAGGTGACCTCACCGGTGCTCGTCCGGTTCGTCTCGTCGAGGGTTGGGGCGTCGGCGCCGGTGAGGGCCGTGCCGCCGATGGCGTAGGCGAGGTCCGAGAGGGCCGTGTCGCGAAGCTCCGGCGGCAGGACGT
>NZ_BAAHXI010000151.1:0-1478 GCF_054656955.1 Deferrisoma palaeochoriense | reverse complement strand
ACTTACCCCGCTCCTTGGGGGCAGGGGGGTTGGTCTAAGCTGTTGTTTTCTATGAGAGAATATCCCAATGCGGCGGCCTTGCGCCGAAGGTTGTTGAGCACCCGGTCTCGGTACCGGGCTTCGTAGTAGTCCGCACCCAAGTCCGTATAGCTCCGCCCGTGGCGAAGCATGGTGTATACGATTCGTGCGAGCTTGTGTGCTGTAGCCGTGATCGCCTTTGGCGCCCCGATGTGCGCCTTCTTGCGACGGAGAAAGGCTCCCAACGCCGAGTCGCTGCGGTGCAAAGCGTTCGCCGCCATCCGGAAGGCCATCGCCGCTCGGTTCGATGTGGGCTTGGTTCGGGAATCGAGCCGTTTCCCCCCGGAGATCTTGCTGCCGGGGCACAAGCCAAGCCAGGACGTGAAGTGTTTGACGGTGCGCCAACGGTTCATGTCGAGGCCGATTTCACTGATGATCGTTAGGGCAAGCACCGCGTCAATCCCGTCGATCTCGGTAAGGTCCACACCGGTGATACGGCGCAAATGGGACCCGACGTCGAAGGTGATGGCGCCGACATTCTGACGCGACCGAGGGGCAGTTCGGGCCGCAGGAGGGTCGTCATCCTTGGAATCGAACGTACCCAAATGGGCCTGAATCTGTTGATCGCACGCTGCGATCTCAGCCCGATAGGTCTCGTACAGGGTAAGGGCTTGCCGCAGGGAGAACAGGTGCTCCTCACGCCATGTGCCCTCTAACGCCTTCGCAATGGTTTCCTCGGAGTTCTTGCACCGAGGATCCCGTAGTTGGGCCAGACGCAGTGGGTCCCGTTCTCCCTCCAGGATGGCCCGGATGATGCGCAAGCCTGTCACGCCGGTGATGTCACTGACCACCTTGTGCAGCTTGATGTTCATCTGGTCCAAGGCCTTCTGCATGTGCTGTACATGACTGGCGGCATACCGGACGAGGGTCTGCCGTTGGCGCAAGTAGGCACGCAGCACACACACCTGCTCCTCGGGGCGGAAGGATCCCTGAAGGAGGCCGTACGTATGCAACCGCTGAAGCCATTGGCAGTCGAGCACGTCGGTTTTTCGCCCCGGCACGCTTTTCAGGTGTCGGGGGTTGACGAGAAGCACCTCGAATCCTTGGCTTTCGAGAAGTTCGAACAGGGGAATCCAATACACCCCGGTGGATTCCATCGCTACGGTGGTGACCCCACACGTTGCCAGCCAATCGGCCAACGCGTAGAGATCGGCGGTGAACGCGCCAAATTCACGGACGCCCCGGCCTTCAGGGTCGCGTCCTTCCGGCACGGCCACCCAATGGGATTCCGCCCCTACGTCGATGCCTGCTGCATCCAGGTGCACCCGGCGCAACTCAGGGGGCAGTTTCGGGGAGGATTTCCGGCGTTTCGCTTTCTTTCGGTTTGAGGTAGCCATGGGAGCCTCCGGGGTTAGAGAAAACCGATCACCCCGGGCGGGAGGGCCACCGGGCGGAAAAAT
>NZ_BAAHXI010000150.1:0-1578 GCF_054656955.1 Deferrisoma palaeochoriense | reverse complement strand
CGATGTTTCGCTTCCGTGACATGCCGGTGGCGCGGAAGGTCGGGCTCGCGGTGGTGCTGGCGAGCGCCCTGTCGCTCACGATGGCCGTGGGGGCGTTCGCCTGGAGGGAGGTTCGTTCGTACCGGCACCACGCGGCGGACCGGCTCCGGACCCTGGCCGAGGTGCTCGCGGCGAACTCCGCCGCGGCGCTGCTCTTCGACGACGCCGACGCCGGGGCCCGCACCTTGGCCTCCCTGGCGTCCCAGCCCCGGGTCGACGCGGCCTGGCTCCTGCGGCCGGACGGGCGGGTGTTTGCCCGGTACGGGGCCGACGAGCCCCCGCCGCAGACGGACGAAGGCGCGGGGGCCGTGCGCTGGGAAGGCCGGTGGCTCGTGGTGGCTCGGCCGGTGCGCCTCGACGACGAGCCCCTGGGGTGGATCGTGATCCGGGAGCACGCGGGGGAGCTCGTGGCCCAGCTCTGGTGGGGGGCCGGCGTCGCGCTGGGGATATTCGGCCTGGCCGTGGTGGTGGCCTGGGCCGTTTCTCTGCCCCTGCGGCGCCGCATCTCGGCCCCGATCCGGGCGCTCGCCGAGGCCATGGAACGGGTGGGCGAATCCGGGGATCTGAACGTGCGCGTCCCGGGCCGGGGCCGGGACGAGGTGGGGACCCTGATCCGGGGGTTCAACCGGATGCTCGAGCAGATCGCCGATCGGGACGAGAGGCTCGGCCGCCTGGCCGCGGCCGTAGACCAGGCGGCCGAAGGGATCGTGGTCACCGACCCCGACGGCCAGATCCAGTACGCGAACCGCGCGTTTCGGGCGCTGGTGGGCCTGGGGGAGGAGGGGGGGACGGGGATCAACCTGTTCTCCCTGTACCCTACCGACGAGCCCCGGGTGGACGATCTTCGCGACGCCGCCGAGCACGGCCGGGTGTGGAGCGGGCGGCTACGGGCCCTGCGGGCCGACGGGAGCGGGTATCACGAGGAATGCGCGCTCTCCCCGGTCAAGGGGGCGGATGGAGAGGTACACAGCCTCGTGGTGGTGAAGCGCGACGTCACCCGCGAGGTCGAGTTCGAGGCGCGGCTCGCGCAGAACCAAAAGCTCGAGGCCCTGGGTACCCTGGCCGGCGGCGTGGCCCACGATTTCAACAACGTGCTGACCCCGATCCTGGGCTATGCGGAACTGGCGCTGCATCAGGTGGACCCGCACAGCAAGCTCCACCGCAACCTGTCACGGATCCTCAAGGCGGCCGAACGGGCCAAGGCGTTGGTGGATCAGATCCTGGCGTTCAGCCGCCGGACCGAGGACACCCGCGTCGAACTGCGATTCGGAGAACTCCTTCGGGAGACCGAGGAGCTCCTGCGGGCCTCGATTCCGAAGCGGGTCCGGTTGGCGGTTTCTTGCGAGGCAGACGAGGATTGGGTCGCCGGGAATCCGACCCAACTCCAACAGGTGGTCATGAATCTGGTCACGAACGCCTGGCACGCTATGGAGCCCGACGGGGGAACCGTGGAGGTGGCGGTGGAGGCCGAGGAGGTGTGCGAGCCGGAGCCCGATCTCCCGGCGGGCCGGTATCTGGTGCTCCGGGTCACCGACGAGG
>NZ_BAAHXI010000149.1:0-1700 GCF_054656955.1 Deferrisoma palaeochoriense | reverse complement strand
GACCTGTGGTTGTGGCTGGACGATCCGCTGGAGACGCCACCCGGTGTTCCAGATCACCCCCAGCTCACGCTGCCGGGGTTCGATGTTGGACAGCTGAATCGCACGACGGCGTAGGATGACCGCCCCAAACCGCGGCAGAAGGCCCTCTCCGGACCCTCCCCAGGACCTCTGTTATTCGTTTTTGGACAGCAGTGGACGCCAACCGTCCAAAGGTCTTTGCCAATTGATCCTCGGAACATTGCGGGTGGCTACCAGATAGCATCGTAAGGTAGTTGAGCAACTCGTGACCAACAAGAACCCTTGGGTAATCCGCGAAGGTGTTTTCCAGTGCATAAGCCCGCTCGAGAGCAGCGCCGTACACTTCATCTTTCTCAATGTTGATTCCCGCGCCGATGTCGATACCGCCGCGTAGAGGAACTCCCCCTGCGAAGCTCGTAACCAACGCAAACGCGACGGCGGCCAACATTCCGTAAACGTTTACCGCTGTATTGGCCACACTTTCTCCAGCCATTGGCATAAACAGGACAATGGTGTCAGAAAAACGCATAACCCGAATCCTAGGTTCCGTAATTCTATCCATCACCGCTTGAGTATCGAGTGGCAATTCTTTTCGAACATGGGACGGCTTTCCGATTAATCGAACCGTCTCCAGCACCATGTCCCTAACTGCAGAAACTTTCCCAGCGGTTTCCTTCAAATACTCCAGTACTTCTTTTCTGGCCTCCTCTCCGCCTGTCACCGGCACCCGCATTTTTCGGATGTTCTCTCTTTGGCCCATGAGATCAAGAAAGGCGACAAGATAGTGCCCATAGAGCATCTCCCCGGCCTTATTGATTCGCCGTTTTTTTCGTTTTTTCCTTCTGGCCATCTCATCCCCCTATTTGTGCAAGACAATCGACCAAAAGCGTTTCCTTCGTCGTTGTTGGTTGCACGGTTCACGGCTTGCTATAGTTCGCTTCTGAAAGCTCGACAAGACACAGCATTGAAAAGATCTGACGAATCCATGCTTCCGTATATTTGACGTTGCCTCATGGCATAACATTCCCAAACCATTTGGGAAAACCGTTCCTGCAACTGAAATGGCGGCAGCGGCAGGGAAGCGTTTCGCAACTTTTCTTGAGATATGTTCAGCATTGATCCACTAGTGCCCGTCGCCGACAGTGTGAGGTGGGAGCGGAACTCGTCGTGCGAGAGAACATAGCGAAGGTATTCAACGGTTACTCTTTCCCGGACCGGGACGATTCTCCAAAGTTTATCTGGCAAGAAGAGCTTCTCATAATCTTGATCGACAATCCACCGAAGGCGTAGCTGATGGCCCAGGCGAACCTCGAGTGCTCAACGCTTTTCGGCATCGAAGATCGCATCACTACTGATTCGTGAGCACGGCGAAGTAGCTGTAGAAGTGCTCAACGCCTTTCGGCATCGAAGATCGGATCACTGAGGCCCCTGGCAAGGCGGTGAGCCGTGCTCGAGTGCTCAACGCCTTTCGGCATCGAAGATCGGATCACGAAGGGGGACGCCTTTGACCTGCGCCGTGGGGCCTAGTGCTCAACGCTGGAGTTGCCCCGGTTTCGTGGACGGTTTGCGGCTGCGCTTTAGGCCGCCTTCCGGCTCGCCTCTTGCTCGTAGCGCACGGGTGACAGATACCCCAGGGCCGAGTGCCGTCGGTGGGGGTTGTACCACCCTTCGATATACTCAAG
>NZ_BAAHXI010000148.1:0-1720 GCF_054656955.1 Deferrisoma palaeochoriense | reverse complement strand
CCTGAATCCGTGAACAGACCTGGTTGCGAGTATCTGGAAACGACCGTTTTTGCGCAGGCACATTCGACGCAACATCTGGATATTGTTGCCGATTCCATGCTAACATAGTGGCCTGGAATGTTCACCTTTTCGGTGAATCGGAGGGCCACCATGATCCGGTTCGGTATCGTTCAATCCCAAAGGGAGATCCTCACGTCCCACGCGGGGCTGGCGTTGGCTGGCCAGCTTCTGAACCGAAAGACCTCGCTGCGCCAGCGGGCCCGAAAGAGCTTGCCGGGCGGCGTGATCGACAGCGGCGACGTGGTGATCAGCTTCCTCGGCAACCTTCTGCTGGGGCAGCCGGATTTCGAGGCGATCCAGAACCGGCGAGGGGACAAGGTGTTCAAGACGACATTGGGGTTGCGCCACGTCCCTTCGGCGGAGACCCAACGCCAGCGGCTCGACGCCTTTCCCGAGGCGTTTCGGTGGGAGGTGGAGGACGAAGCCGTGGAACTCCTGCGGCAAACGAGCGCGCCGGTGAGCGCCACGGCCGGGGGGTGGGTGCCGCTGGATCTCGACGCCACGGCCTTGGACAACTCGGGCACGAAGAAGGAGGGGGTGTCGTACACGTATCAGGGATTTGCCGGGTACCTGGCCCTGGGGGCCTACCTGGGGCGGGAAGGGTGGTGCCTGGGCATGGAGCTTCGGCCCGGGAGCCAGCATAGTCAGAAGGAGTTTGTGCCCTTCTTGCAGAGGGTTTTGACCCGGGCGCGTTCTCTCGTGCGGCCGGGGCAGCGGGTGCTGGTGCGGTTGGACAGCGCCCATGATGCCTTGGAGACCCTGGTTGCGCTGGAGAAAGAGCGCGAGTGGGTGGACTGGATCGTGAAGTGGAACCCCCGCCAGCAGGATCCCGTGGTGTGGTGGGAGCGGGCGGAGAAGGAGAAGTGCGTGTTGCCCGAAGATCCCAAGCGTCCGCACGAACGAACGGCGTGGATCCACGAGGTCGTGGAGCGCACTTGGGAGGGGCGCACCCTGCGGTTTCGGCGGGTGGTGCGGCTGGTGCGGCGGGAGGCCGACCGGCACGGGCAGCTTCTGTTGACCCCGGAGATCGAGATCGAGGGCTGGTGGACCTCGGTGGATCGGCCCGGGGACGAGGTGGCCAAGGCGTACAACGGCCGGGGGACGAGTGAGCAGTTTCACAGCGAGTTCAAGACCGATCTGAACCTGGAGCGGTTGCCGTCCGGGAAGTTCCGGACGAACGCGCTGGTGCTGTCGTTGGGGGTGGTGGCCTACAACCTTCTGCGGCTCTTGGGGCAGAAGGTGTTGGTGGGCCCGGGGGCGCCGGTTCGGCACCCGGCCGAGCGTCGGCGGCTTCGCACGGTGATGCAGGAGTTGATGTACCTGGCGGCGCGGGTGGTCCGACGGGGGCGGCGCTGGTGGTTGCGATTTGGAGCCCACTGTCCGGCGTTCGAGGCCTACGCCCGGGCGTACGAGTGGGCGGCCACGGTCTGAACCCGCGAACCAGGCGTGGCTGACCCGGGGGGCGAGAGGGGGCCGAAGGGCCCAGTCTACCTTCCGGGCGGAGTTGTCACACTTGCACAGGAGGAATTGTTGGCTCATGCGGCCGTAAAACCCTCTTTGTAGAACTTGGAACCGACGCCGTCAGGGCTCGGTGGGGGCGAAAGATCCCGTCCAAAGGGTCTACCCCCCGTGCACGGCCAAAGCGCTCACGGATCCAGGA
>NZ_BAAHXI010000147.1:0-1780 GCF_054656955.1 Deferrisoma palaeochoriense | reverse complement strand
GGGACTG
This sequence comes from Deferrisoma palaeochoriense, assembly GCF_054656955.1. Taxonomy (NCBI): domain Bacteria; kingdom Pseudomonadati; phylum Thermodesulfobacteriota; class Deferrisomatia; order Deferrisomatales; family Deferrisomataceae; genus Deferrisoma; species Deferrisoma palaeochoriense. Next base: position 1,773 of record NZ_BAAHXI010000147.1, on the reverse strand, counting down.
AACGATACCGAACCGGATCATGGTGGCCCTCCGATTCACCGAAAAGGTGAACATGCCAGGCCATCATGTTAGCATAGAATTGGCAGCAATATCCATATGTTGCGTCGAATGCTCCTACACAAAAACAGCAGCTTCCCGATACCACGGACCAGGTCTGTTCACGGATTCAGGTTTATTTTATAACCCGGGGTCACATAAGGGGGTGGTTGGACACACTTTTTTTGAAAAGGACAAACTTTATTTTTATTGGACACGCTTTTTTTTACATCGACACCTGACTGTGGATGTAAAAAAAAGTCTGTCCTGTACCCAGCGCCCCGGACCGGTGCTGAACATCCCTCGTCACCGGCCATGCCGGCACAAGATATAGCATACTCTCTAAGGCGCGACACCATATCTTGTTGCAAGTAGCGTTGGGGCAACCTGCTTCCTGCGACATCTCCTCGCGCCCCGCCCGGAACCCGTTTTTCCCGTTAAAGTTTGTCCTCTGAGGCCCTTGCCCCCCTCGCAGCGGCTCGTTCGGGAAAATAAAGTTTGTCCTATTTCCCCCGGCCGCCGACTGTCGCCCGGATCCATCCCGGACCGTTGCTCCGACCCTTCGGTCAAGCTCTCCAAGTCACCACATGGTCTCCGATATCGTTCGTCCCGCCTCCCTGTCGGTGAAGAGCCTTCGGAAAAACGTTGCGCTTGGGACAAGGCCGCCAGCAGATCTTCCGCCTTGTTCCAAGATCTCGGATAGTCGTCGCGATACCCTTCTTGCGGGTAGCTAATGTTTCCACAAACCCAAGTACCTATCTGGGCGACTGATCTTCCGCCCTTTCTCTCTTCCTACGCAAAGACCGAATCGTCAGAAGTCCAAGCACTCCCGTCGTGTTTAGCAGCAATGTCCCCGGCTCAGGAACAGTAGCAGGCAGAACTTGCTTTTGTATTCCATGGATCTGCACCCCTATGTCCAGCCCGTTCGCCTCAAACCACCCCTCATATCCCGAAATTAGGTGTTGCCATGAGGCCTCCCTTTCTACTGGTACTATTGACGGGTGGCTCATGGCTCCCAAAAAAGAATCGTCGGCCTGGACTTCGAAGGACGCCCAGTACGTACCAGCCTCAAGAGGCCAATCAAGCCCACTCGCGCCCCGCCAATTGTACCCGGCACCGATGGCAAGGAACTTTACAGAAAAAAGTCGGTCCCCCGGCAGCCCACCATCGTCTTGGTAGACGGAAACGTGCGCTTCTCCTGCAGCCCTTTCTGTACCAATCCAACCGTAAATATCTGTGATCTGCCACGGAGTATCTATGGTAAATTGCACCGCTAGCCACTGATGTTGTCCCAGGGTCCAGCCTCCACCGTACGAAGGCCCGGGGCCGGTATCAACAATCGTAGCGGCATTCGCTAAAGAAAACCACATAATACCAGCGAGCAACGGGCAAAAATACCTAAACAGTCGGCTCATTGTTCCCATTCCTGTATTCAGGGCATTGATGTTGTACGCCAGCGGCTCTCATTCAATCTAGAGTTCCCGTTAGGCGGGTCGCAGGGCCTACCAATAAAAGCACAATGGCGGATCTACTGTAGCGCACTGCTGTCCAAAAACGAATAACAGAGGTCCTGGGGAGGGCCCGGAGAGGGCCTTCTGCCGCGGTTTGGGGCGGTCATCCTACGCCGCCGTGCGATTCAACTGTCCAACATCGAACCCCGGCAGCGTGAGCTGGGGGTGAGTGATCTGGGACACCGGGTGGCGTCTCCAGCGGATCGTCCAGCCACAACCACAGGTT
>NZ_BAAHXI010000146.1:0-1799 GCF_054656955.1 Deferrisoma palaeochoriense | reverse complement strand
TGTCAACACCGGCGGAGTTTGTCGCCTTTTCACCGAAATAAAATGTCACCTTTTCACCGATCTGCTTGTTCCGCTTGTGACTCGCCCTCGGTGGGCGGGTCCGGCTTGGGCGTTCGGCCAAAGAGACCGGCCTTGCGCTTCTCTCGAAGCCGGTAGCTCTCGCCCTTGATGTTCACCGTGGTCGCGTGGTGGAGCAATCGGTCCAGAATGGCTGTGGCGAGGACGTGGTCGCCAAACACCTCGCCCCAGTCAACAAAGCTCTTGTTCGATGTGAGGATGAGGCTCGCCCGCTCGTACCGCCTCGTGAGCAGCCGGAAAAACAGGCTCGCCTCCTGGCGGCTCATGGGCAAGTAGCCGATCTCGTCGAGGATCAGCACCTTGGGGTAGACGAGTTGCTGTAGGGCCCGTTCCAAGCGGTTTTCCGCCTGGGCTCGGCGTAGCCGTGTGAGAAGTTCTTCCAGGGTGAGGAAGAGCACCCGGTGGCCGGCTTCCACGGCTTTGATGCCCAAAGCGATGGCGAGGTGAGTCTTGCCGACGCCCGGCGGCCCCAGGAACACCACGTTCTCCGCCCGCTGGACAAACCCGAGCCCCGCAAGCTCCCGGATCACGCGGCGGTCGATGGAGGGCTGGAAGTCGAAGTCGAACTGCTCGAGGGTCTTGAGCCACGGGAATCGGGCCTGGGCCAAGCGGCTTTCGAGCCCTTTCTGGTGGCGGCCCCTCCACTCCGTCTGGAGGGCCTCGGCCAGAAACTCCTGGTAGGTGAGTTCGCGCTTGGCGGCCTGCTCGCACAGGGTATCGAGCTGGGCGTGCAGGTAGTCGAGCTTGAGCTTGGTGAACAGCGCCTCTAGTTGCATCCGGCCACCTCCTCGTAGACGGAGAGGTCCCTCTGCTCCACCCGGAGGGCCTCCTGCCACAAGGCCCGGTGGTGATCGGGGATCTGCCCCCAGCCCTCCGTGGCGGGGCGCAGCCGGTGGGTGGCCACAAGCACTTCTGGGTCCCCGGCGAACACTCGAAGGGTGTCGTCGAGACCGATTCGGACGGTCACCCGGTGGCCACACAGATGGGCCGGGACGCTGTAGCGGTTGCCTCGCACGTCGATGTAACCGTCCCACGCGACCCACCGGGTCTCCCGGTAGGAGGTGTCGAACCGGGTGGGCGGCAGGGGCTGGAGGTGGGGCAACTCCCGGGCGAAGCGCTCGATCACGACCTCCCGTGTCGTGCCGTGGACGCGCCGGTCGGCCTCGTCGCCGAGCCACCGCTCGGCCTGTTGGTTGAGATGGGCGAAGCTCTCGAACTCGCGGTAGCGCACGAAGAAGTGCTGCTTGAGGTAGCCGACCACCCGCTCGTCCTTTCCCTTGGTGCGAGCCCGGTAGGGGCGGCAGGCCTTGGGGGTGAACCCGTAATGGTGTGCCAAGTCGAGAAACGAGGGGTGGAACACGGCCTTGCCGCCGAGGTGGGAGAGGACCTGGGTCTTCTCGTTGTCCACCAGCACCTCCCGGGGCACACCGCCGAAGTACTCGAAGGCGCGCACCAGCGACTCAAAGGCATGGTGGGCATCCTTTCGGGGTGCGGCCCAGAAGTGGAAGCGTCGGGAGTAGCCCAGGGTGTTCACCGCCACGTAGACCTTGGTACGGACCCCGGCGATCCGGGTGTGGAGTTCGGCCCAGTCGTGCTGAAGTTGATGCCCTGGGGCCGTCTCGAAGCGCACCGTGGCCCGAGAGGCCCGAAGGGGGCGCTTCGGGCGGATGTAGTCCCGCAGGATGCTGATGCCGCCGTCATAGCCCTGCGCCTGCAGTTCC
>NZ_BAAHXI010000145.1:0-1891 GCF_054656955.1 Deferrisoma palaeochoriense | reverse complement strand
CCGCAAAGCTCGCCACTAACCTTGGTGGGCTGCAAGGTCTATAGGTTTCGCTTCGCCCGCCACTGGCTCCTCCCAGCCGAACCCGCCTCGGCCGCCGGCTTCGCCCCACGGATCGGCCAATCCACCGGGGGCCTTGGACCGCGTGGCCGACCGCGCGCTTGTCGACCTCACCCCTGGCATGTACCCTAATCATGCCTCGCGACCGGACGGGGGAGGACTGCTTTGGGTACGATGTTCGTCGTGGACGCCTCCGTTGTGCTGGCGGTGGTGCTGAACGAACCTGAGAAGCGTACGCTGGTCAGGCTGACCCGCAACGCGGGTCTTTTGGCACCCGGCTGCTTACCCTGGGAGGTCGGAAACGCGTTTTCTGCGATGCTTCGAAGAAATCGCCTCTCCCCTCCCCGAGCCATAGAGGGAATTCGCGCGTTCGAGAGAATCCCGGTTCGATACGTGAGCACCAACCTGGAGGCGTCGCTGCGAATCGCGGCAGACTTAGGGATTTAGGCCTACGATGCGTACTACTTGGAATGCGCCATTCGCAACAGACTCCCGTTGCTCACGCTGGACCGCCGCATGCGGGAGTGCGCTTTGCGCCTAGCCGTCTTGGCCCCGGAGATTACAGCATGAAGGTCTACACGTACACAGAGGCGAGGCAGAATCTCGCTCGAATCCTGGAAGAGGCCCAGTCGGCCGGCAAAGTGCTCATTCAAAGAAGAGATGGGTCGGTATTTGCCCTGATGCCGGAACCCACCGGACGCTCTCCCTTGGACGTGGACGGGATCGAAGCCGACGTCACGTCGGAAGACCTGGTCCGCATTATCCGCGAAGGGCGCGAACGGGCCGCCTCGGTTGGAGAACCGAAGGAGTGATGCCGAGCTCAAGAAGGCGCTACCTGGCGCATGCGAACAAGGGCGGCAGGGGGACAACTGGCGCGGGTCGTTTGACCGTGCGGACGTTAGGACGCGTGGACGTGCGGACGTAACGGCCTAACGTCCAGACGTCCAAACGTCCCGAGGTCCCAACGTCCTCGTGTCCCAACGGCGCGCGAAGCGCCTGAACCGCTCCCCGTCCACGCTTTCCGGCCGTTCCGATTGGGGCGTCAGATCGAAACGTCGCGCTTGCCCACAAGACGTTAACTGTGGTTTACATGGGGGCCGAAGAGTCCTAGCGTTGGCTGATGATCGAGATTCTGAGGAGCGAGACCTTCGATCGCTGGCTTCGGGAACTTCGGGACCCGGTGGGTGTCGCCCGGATCAACGCACGCTTACGGAAGGTCTCGCTTGGACACATGGGCGATGTGAAGGCGCTCGAACAGGGCGTGTGCGAACTGCGAGTCTTCCACGGCCCCGGGTACAGGATCTACTTTCTCCGACCGGACGAACGCACGGTTGTGCTGCTGTGTGGCGGAGATAAATCTTCGCAGAAGAGGGACATCCAGCGCGCCAAACGCCTGGCCAGGGAATGGAGAAGATAACGGATGCCAGAGAAGTTCACCCGTTGGGACCCGGTTGACTACCTGAAAACGCCGGAGGACATCGCTCGCTACCTCACCGCCTGTGTCCACGAGGACACCGGAGACGGGAAACTCATTCAGGCGGCTCTCGGGGATATCGCCCGCGCCCGGAACATGGCCAGCCTCGCCCGAGCCACGGGGCTGAGCCGCGAAGGGCTTTACAAGGCCCTGTCGGAATCCGGGAATCCTCGGTTTGCGACGATCCTCAAGGTGGCCCGGGCGGTCGGGCTTGAGGTGGAGTTCCGCCCCGCCACAAGGCCCGAAGGCGTAGAGGGCGACTGACTCCCCCCGATTCGGTCGTGGAGCGCGGGTCGTTCGACCGTGCGGACGTTGGGACGCGTGGACGTGGGGACGGGCCAACTGCCGCCGCTTCCGAGG
>NZ_BAAHXI010000144.1:0-1922 GCF_054656955.1 Deferrisoma palaeochoriense | reverse complement strand
TGACCCGAGCTGCTCGGCCGTCGCGCTTCGTCGGGACCCCCAGCCCCACCAGCGTAATTTGCGTGCTTCTTTGTGAGACGGAACACTGGGAGGCCGGACCGCGCGCAGTGCCGGTGAACAGGGTTGGACGGGCGGGCCGTCCGCACGTCCCAACGTCCCCGCGTCCCAACGTTTCAGGAGCCGACCGGGTGCCCCTTCGCGTCGTTTCCGTCTTTTGCAAACGAAACTCCCCCGAGGCCGAGCGGGCCGCCGAGCAGTTGCGCCGGTGGGCCCGGGACCGGGGCATCCAGGTTCTCGACGACGGCCGGTTCGGCGAAACGGCTGCGCCGGCCGACATGGTGATCGTGCTCGGGGGCGACGGCACCCTGCTCGCCGCGGTGCGGGCCCTTGCGGGACGGGAGATCCCGGTGCTGGGGGTGAACATCGGGTTCCTGGGGTTCCTGACCGAGATCCCCCTGGCCGAGCTGTTTCCGACCCTGGAGCGGATCCGGGAATCCGGGTGGGACGTGGACCCGCGCACCATGCTCGAAGGGGAGGTCGTCCGCGGCGGCCGCCGGCTCCAGGCGTTTCGGGTCTTGAACGACGTGGTGTTCAACAAGGGCGCCCTGGCCCGGATCAGCGATCTCGAGGTCCGGGTCGACGGCGCCTATCTCACCAACTACCGGGGCGACGGGCTGATCCTGTCCACCCCGACGGGCTCCACGGCCTACAGCCTCTCCGCCGGGGGGCCCATCGTCCAGCCCCAGGTGCCGAGCCTCATCGTGACCCCGATCTGCCCCCACACCCTGACCCAGCGGCCGATCCTCCTGCCCGACGCCTGCACGATCGAGGTGCGGCTGGCGTCCAAGAACGGCGAGGTGTTCCTGACCCTCGACGGCCAGGAGGGGCTGGAGCTCGACGAGGGCGACCGGGTGCGGGTCTGGCGCTCGGAAAACCGGGTGCTTCTCGTTCGCTCGGCCCAGCGGGACTACTTCGAGGTGGTGCGGACCAAGCTCATGTGGGGGGGAGGCGGACGGCAGGAGGACCCGTCGTGATCGAGTTCCTCCGCGTGCGCGACTTCGCCATCGTGGACCGGCTCGACCTGGAGCTGGGGCCCGGGTTCACCGTGCTCACGGGCGAGACCGGCGCGGGCAAATCCATCCTGCTCCAGGCCCTGGGGCTCCTTCTGGGCGATCGGGCGAGCCGGGACTGGGTGCGGGCCGGCGCCCCGGAGGCCCGGGTGGAGGGGGCGTTCGCTCCGCCGGCGCCGGCGGCCGGCGCGGTGGGGGCGGTGCTCGAGGAGGCAGGCGTTCCCTGGGACCCCGCGGAACCCCTGGTGGTGACCCGGGTCGTGGCGGCCGACGGGCGAAGCCGCGCCCACGTGAACGGCGCCCTGGTGCCCCTGCACGTGCTCGCCCGGGTGGGGAGCCACCTCGTCGAGGTCTCGAGCCAACACCAGCACCAATCGCTCCTGCGGGAGGAGGAGCACCTGGCGCTCCTCGACGCGGGGCTCGACGAGGAGGGCCGGCGGGCCCTGGCCGCCTGGCAGGAGGCGTACGGCGCCTGGCACGGGGCCCGGGCCGAGGTGGACCGGCTGGAGCGGTTGGACCGCGAGGGCCGGGACCGGGCCGAGTTCCTGCGGTTCCAGATCGGGGAGATCCGGGCCGCAGGGCTCGAGCCGGGGGAAGACGAGCGGCTCCGGGCGGAGCGGGACCTCCTGGCCCACGCCACCAAACTCCGGGAGGCCTACGAGGCGGCCGAGGCCGAGCTCTACACGGCGGATACGGCCGCCCTTTCGCGGCTGGGCCGGGCCCAGCGGGCTCTGGAGGCGGCCACGCGCTGGGATCCGGAAGCCGCGGCAGCCGTCGATCTGGTGGCCGAGGCCATGGCCCTCGTGGACGAGGCGGCGGCCGCGGTGCGCCGCCGGCTGGGCGAGGTGGAGG
>NZ_BAAHXI010000143.1:0-1928 GCF_054656955.1 Deferrisoma palaeochoriense | reverse complement strand
CCCGAGTTTGACACCACCTAGTCACAAAGAAGCCGGAAAAGCGATACACTTCGGGCGGTTAGCTCGAAGTGCGCCTTCCCGGCGTGTATGTAGGTCCTCAGCCCATCCGAAGGACTTCTGGCGGTTTCTTGATTCCCAAGGATTTCAGCCGGTTCAGTGCCGCAGGCCGCGGCTCCGTCACCTGCCACACCTCCCCGTGCGGGCTCGACAATTGCGCAAGTTTGATCTGTTTGAGGTCGTCGCGGATGTTGCGCCACGTGTCCCCACACGCGTGTTCGGCGGCCCGTTCCAGTAGCAGCGCCAACACCGCAAGCGCCACGTGCGCCCGGATCCGGTGCTCCGCCCGGTGGTACACCGGCCGCAGTCGCAGGCCCGTCTTCAACGTCCGCCACGCCTGTTCCACCCGCATGAGCTGCTTGTACCCCAACGCCAGGTCTTCCGCCGATAGGGTGTCGTCGTTCGTATGCACCACGAACTTCCCGTCGAGCCGCTCCTCCGCCCGCACGGCCTCCCGCGAGATCACCAAGCGCCCCCCTTTGGTCTGTCTCAGGTACTTCCCGTACCGGCGGCTCGCCCGCAGGGCACACACCCGCTTCGTGTGGGGCTCCCCTTCCAGATCTCCCAGGGCCGCAAGCTCCGCCTCCAGTTCTTCCAGCACCTTCTCCCGGTGCGCCCGCTGGCGTTCGGCCTCCCGCGCGTTGTAGCACACCGCGTAGCGTCGTCGCCGTTCCCCCTCGCCCACCACGACCTCTTTCACCTTCAGGTGCTCGGCCACCTCCCGGTACCGCCCCGCTCGCCCCAGCACCTCCCGGCTGACTTCCACCTCCCGGCGCATCGGCATCCCCACGATGTACTTGCCGCCCCCAAGGCTCAGCCCCCGCAGGTTCTCCTCCGACACCATCCCGGCGTCCCCTACGAACACGCATCGGGTCAGCCGCCACCCCCGCAGGTCCTCCTTGACCTGCCGCACCGTGGTGACGTCCACCGTGTTCCCCGGAAACACCCAGTGCCGCACCGGAAACCCGTCGCGCGTCACCGCAAGCCCCACTACGATCTGCGGCGCGTCCCCTCGGCCGTTCTTCGAGTGCCCCCGCTTCCGAAGCCCCGTGCCCCCTTCCGACGCCTCTCCCCCGTCCGGATCCTCTTCGTCCACCTCGAAGTGCAACGAGGTCGTGTCGTAGAAGATCAGGTCCACCTGCAGGTTCAACAGGTCCGCCACCCGGAAGTAGATCGCTTCCTCGATCGCCTCCCGGTGCTCCACCAGGAAGTCCATGGCCCGATACAGATGATGTAACCCCAGCCCCTCGCTCCCCTCGATCCGCACGTCCTCCCGAAGCCACTGCTCGTAGCAGTAGAGCTTCGAGCACGGGGCCAGCGCCCGGTTGGCCACCATCGCAAACAACGCCCGCTCCACAGGAAAGCCCAGCTTGCGCTTGCCACCCTCCCGCTCGATCGCCTCGCGGATCCCCAGCCGTTCCCACAGGGTCTCCAGAACGTACAGGTCCCCATAGGGCCACGCGTCCACCAGCTTCCAGCTCGGGTCGTCGGCCACGATGGCCTCCGGGTCGCACCGCTTCAGGATGCTTTTGGCGAGACGGCGCAGCCGTTCGGTCACCTTGGGGTCGTCGGCCCGGCCCAGGTTGCACACGATCCGGGTCTCCGAGCGGCGCTTGGCAGGATTCCAGACGCTCTCGGCTAGTTGCAGGTGGACGAGGTAGGAGCCATCGGCTCGTTTCTGGCGGGTTTGTCGCAGATACATGTATGCGACTATAACGGATTGCAAATTCGCCAGTCAACGCGTCCTCCGTAAACCATGTATCTAGGCATTTTGGCCCAACACCCAGCCTTCACAACCGCACAAGGCCCTATTCATGCGAAATCTGCTCGTCAGAACCACCTCGATGTCCCCAGCAACTGTCAAAGTCGGG
>NZ_BAAHXI010000142.1:0-1952 GCF_054656955.1 Deferrisoma palaeochoriense | reverse complement strand
ACCTGGGTTTCGGAGCTCTAGGGCGACACGGAGGGAAATCCCTCGTATCTTCGGGATGTTCCACTCGTGCCCTTGTGAACGCGTGTATCTATCGTTTCTCGGGGCTATCCGGGATTCGTCCGGATGCCAAAAACCCTCTTAGGCTCTGTAATCTCTAGGCTTTTGAAGATCTGTCGCTGTTCAGGGGTGATCTCCGAACGCTGGAAGAATCGATGATCTTTCGCTTCGAACTCCCCGGCCGTGAGCCCCGAAAGAGCGTGTGCGATCCGCGCCCAACTCTTCCCGCATCGGTGCTCCGCCACCCGCTCCAGAAGAAGCGCCAGCACGCACAGCTTCACGTGCGCCACGATCCGCTTCTCCAGCCGATGCCACATCGGCGTCATCCGGATCTGCGTGCGCTTCATCGACCGGAAGCACCGCTCGATCACCATCAGCCCCCGGTAGCCCTGGACCGCATGTTCCACACGCAGTGTGTCGTCGTTCGTCTCGATCACCCACTTGCCGTCCGTGCGCTCGGCCCGGCGCACCGCCGCCCGGTCGATCCGAAGCGTCTTCTTCCCCTTGCCCCCCACCGTGAGGTAGCGGCCGTAGCGCTGGGAGGCCCGAAGCTCCGCCGCCCACTTCTGGGTGGCGTCCAGGCTCGGATGCCGGGCCAACTCCTCTTCCAGTTCCCGGAGCACCTCCTCCCGGCGGGCACGCTGGCGCTCGGCCTCCCTGGGGTTGTAGCACAGGATCGTGCGCCTCCGGCGCACCCCCTGCCCGATAACAACCTCTTTGGCCCAAAGGTTCTCCCCAAACTTCCGGTACCGTCCCGCCCGGCAGAGCACCTCGTCGCGGATCTCGCTTTCCCCCAGTGGGGTAGCCAGGATGTAGTGGCCGCACCCCCGCGCCAGGGCCTCCCGGTTCCCGGCCGAGTTCATGCCCGCGTCCCCCACGAACACCACCCGCCCCAGCCGCCAGTCCCGCAGATCCTTGCGCACCCGCTCCACCGTGGTGACGTCCGTGGTGTTCCCCGGGAACACCCAGCTCCGGACCGGAAACCCTTCGCGCGTCACGGCAAGCGCCACCACCACCTGCGGGCTCCAGGTTCCCTCTTTGGAGTGCCCAAACCGCCGAATCCCCTCCGACGACGCATCGTCTTCCTCGTCGATCGCAAACGAGGCCGTCGTGGTGTCGTAGAAGATCACGTCCACGGCCAGGTTCAGCAGATCCGCCGTGTGGAAGAACACCTCCCGCTCCACCGCCTCCGCGTGCTCGTAGAGCCAGTCCATGGCTTCGTAGAGCCGGTCCAGACCCAGCCCCCAACACGAGGGCAGGTACACCCGCCCCAGCCACCGCTCCCACACCCCCAGTTTGGACTCCGGCGCACTCAGACGGTTGGCGACCATGGCGAATACCGCCCGCTCGTACCCACGCCCCGTGACCCGGCTCGTGCGCTCCAGCTTCCGAAGGCACGGCCCGATCCCCAGCCGCTCCCACAGGGCCTCGGCCAGCCACACGATCCCAAACTCCCGGCTCCCCAGGAACCGCACATCCCCGGGAAGGCCGGCCTCCTCCCCCGAGGGACCTTCGGCCGCGTCCATGTCTGGGTCCTCCACCCGGACCCCGCAGACCCGGGCGATCGAGCGGCACAGCCGCACCAGGGCATCGCGGTCCAGCTCGTCCGCCCGGCCGAAGTTGTGGATGACCCGGGCCGTGGAGCGCTTGCGCTGGGGATCCCACTCGTTGTGGGCGAGCTGGTAATAGCGGACGACGGAGCCGTCCTTGTTCCGGCGGGAGGTGGCTCGGATGTACATGCCTATCAGAATAGCGTGTACTCGCTGCCACTGCAATACTCTTTGCATGTGGCGTGTATCTATGCATTCCGGCGATTTTCCGAACCCACCTCCAATGAAATCGAGGGGTTACGATCCGAGAAACCCCGACATGTGCTCAAATCTCCGAAACCCAGG
>NZ_BAAHXI010000141.1:0-2016 GCF_054656955.1 Deferrisoma palaeochoriense | reverse complement strand
GCACGCGATTTCCTTGCGCGCCTCTATTGGCGCCGGGTTTCCGCCCCCTGCCCCAGCCATCGGCTTGCCCGCCTCTTGTCAGTATCGTGCCCGGGCGAGCGGCAGGACGACCTCGCCGGTTCCCCGGCCCGGAAGATCCCAGGCCACCCGCACCACGATCCGCCGAAGATCCGAACCGTCCCCCGGCAAGGCCGGGGCGGAGGCGAAATCCCACTCCCGGGTGAGCCCGGCCCCCGGGGCGTCGGCCCCCGGGACCGCGGACCCCAGTTCCTCGAACGGGACGGCCCGGAGTTCCTCCGCCTTCTCCCGGGCGAGCGCCAGGGCCTCGGTGCGCACCCCCGCCGCGTCCACGGCCCTCAGGTTGGCGACGGCCAGGGGAAGGAGGGCCGCGACGCCCAGGGCAAAGAGGGCGATCGCCACGAGGATCTCGACCAGGGTGTACCCGCGAAGGGTCATTCCCACTCCCCCGTGGAAGGATTCCAGACGTAGGCGCGGACCCGACCCGTTGTGGAGAGCACCGTGACCTTGCGTTCGATCCCGTCGTGGCCCACGGCCCGGAGGTAGACGCTACCCCCATTGGCCGTGCCCCGGGGCCGGAACACGGCCGTGTCGTCCGCAAACGTCACCGGATCCGCCGCGATCCGCGACCCGATGACGACGTTCCGATAGGTCTTTCCGAGGGAAACGCTCCGCTCCACCGGGTCGCCGGCCGTGGGGCCGGGCGCCCCGTCGGCCTCCCGAAGCACCTGGTAGGCGCTGGCCCCGGGGTCGAACCGCACGTACACCGGCGTCCCCCGCTCCACGGCCAGGGTCCGCGCGGAGCGAAGGTCCGACAGGACCTGGCGGGCGGCGGCGGAAACCCGCCGGGACGGGAGGGTCGAGAGGAAGTAGGGGATCGCCACCCCCCCGGCGAGCGCCAGGATCGCCAGCGCCAGCACCAGCTCGAGAAGGGTGACCCCCCCTTCGGGCCTTAGCCGTAGGCCGCTTTTTTCCGGAGGGCCTTTCGCCAGCCCTCCGCGTAGAACCGGCGTTCCCGGTCGAGGGCCCATTTCTTGAGGGCCTCGAAGTGGCCCTTCAGGTCGCCGGCGTACTGCTCCTCGATCTTTCGCCGCTCCCGGACCCGTTGGACGTTGTCCTCGGGGCTGAACCCGACCCAGGTCACGAAATCCCCGTCGAACACCTTCTCCGCGGTGACCTCGTCCGGGGTCATGTTCATCCGGGGGGCGTAGGCCCGGAGCACATCGGCGTCGAGTTCGAGGATCCAGCCGTTGTCCTCCACCATGGTCACCGGGTCGGGGTCCACCGTGGCGGAGCACTGGGGGCAGTACACCGCCTTCACCGAGGCCTCGTCGAGCACCATCTGGCCGAAAAAGAGTTCCGCGGTGCGCTGCCCGCAGACGCAGGGTTTCCGGTAGCTCTGGCACATGGTCGCTTCTCTCCTGAGATGGGATGGGTCGTGCCTGAATTATAACTAGAAAGCTCCACATTTGCAACCCGCCCCTTGGCCCGGGGGTTCGGAGCCGGTACCCTACCGCAACTTCTCTGGTTGTCCAGGAGCCGGTGGCCGGAAGACAAATGGCAGGTGTTCTCTGTAACGTCGGTCCACGGTCGTCGGTCTGCGGTCTCCAGCCCCGTAGTCCAGACGGCGGCGGCCCGCCGTGTGGCCAGGGCGGAAGTCATCGTTCTCGCGAACAGGCCGCCTCTCGGCCTACCGGAGCTTCCGCCTGACACGGGCCCGTCGCCCGCGTCTTGGGGCAAGGGGCCTCCCGGAGAGCCGGGTGCGGCCCCCGCAAAAAGCCGCGCAGTACCTCCGTCGCTCGCACCACGAACCCGCCGCGTCTGGGCGGGTAGGCGATGGATCAACCGCCCAGAGATCGGGCTGCGCGGCGGTTCGGGTGCCGGCACTCGCGCCCGGCCGGAGGGAGGCCCCTTGCCCTGCGCGCCGGCGCCTACGCATGTCAATGTATCGCGAACAGGCTGCGCCCCGCGCGCCTTACGGGAGCTTCCAAGTAACTT
>NZ_BAAHXI010000140.1:0-2047 GCF_054656955.1 Deferrisoma palaeochoriense | reverse complement strand
GTATTCGCCTAATCATAAGACAGAGGATTACTACACTTCTCTAATAGAGGGGGCAAAGGCACGATATGGAGTGACGACCGACGAGGAGTGTATAGATAGGATATTCGCCGTGGCGAATGCCATAAGAGGGGTAAGCAGGGAAGATTTCGAGAAAGAGGTGAACAATTGGTATTATCTTAGAGTTGAAGGGGTTGGGGAATTCTACTACGAGCCAAAAACAAAATTTCTCGAAAAAATCGCCGTAAGAGCAGAATAGCGTTTTTCTGCAATGCCCTGTGGCGGTGCGCAGGGCGGTAGTGTGCGCCGGAGTTTGACACTTTTGGATGTACGATCCCTGTGATTTTAGTTGGTCCGGATTTTGGAGTAGGGGGTTTTTACAGTCCACGACAGCTTCATTACACGGAGTGGGGGATCCGGGGCAGCCCCGGGGTCCGCAGACCGGAACAGAAGCGGTTTATAGGGCGCTTACCCCGAAACACCCAACGCCAGGCGGCCTATCCGTCGGCGCCGTTCCCGGTCCCCGGAAACAGGATCACCTCGGCACCGGGTTCGATTCCGGCCAGGGTCAAAATGCGGCGTTCCACCTTCTCCATGGCGTCCCGCAGGCGTTCGGGGGTCAGACGCAGATACCCGGCGGTCACGTCTTCCCGGGGTAGGGCGTGGTTCAGAAGGGCCTTCACGGCGTAGCTCGAAAGGTCCAGGCTTTCGGCCACCGTGGCGAAGGTGCGCCGGAGGTCGTGAAGGGTGAAGGTCACGCCCGAAGCCTTCTGGATCCGGCCCAGGGCATAGCGCACGTTCTCGAACCGTTCGTTCTGGCGCCGCCGGTCCGTGGTCGCGCGCTCGGAGAACACCCAGGGGTCGCCGGCCGTCTCCCGGCGGCGCTTCAGGACCTCCCAGAGGTACGGACCCAGGGGGAGCACGTGGTCCCGCCGGGCCTTCGTGTCCCGAAACGTCACTTTCCCCCCCAAGAGATCCACCTGGTCCCAGGTGAGATTCGTGGCCTCGGACCGGCGGCACCCGGTCAGGAGCACGAACCGTAAGAAGTCGCGGGCCACCGGGTCGGGGTCGGCCAGCACGGCCTCGAACCACGGCCCGAGTTCGTGGGGTTCGATCACGGTCCGGCGCGGTTGGAGTTTCTTCCAGGCGCGGGCGGCTGAGAGCACCTTCACCGGGTTTTCCCGGAGCACCGGTTCTCCGGCGGGGGTGCGCCACGCGGCTCGCACGAACCCGAGAACGGCCCGGAGGTAGCGGAAGGCGCGGTTCGCCTCCCCGGGCGCCCGGGCGGAAACCATCTTGTAGCGCTTGCGGATATCGTCAGGCCGAAGGTCGGTCACCCGGCGGCCCATCCAGTCCCCGAAGTTCCGGTTCAGCGTCTTGGTCACGTCCCGGCGGGTTCGTTCCTTGAGGTCGCGGGTTTCCAGGTAGTCGGCCACGGCGTCGGCCAGGGTGCGGGCTTCCAGTTCCGCGGCTTTCGTCTTCGCATCGGGGTCCTCGCCCTCGGCAAGTTCCCCGGCGCGTTTCTCGGCCAGTTTCCGGGCCTGGTCGACGGTGAGGTCACCGAAGCGGCCGAGTGCCCAGCGCTTCGTTTTCGGGCGCCCGTCCGCGCCCCGAAAACGGCGCTCGAACACGAACGTCACCGTGCCGGAGGCTGCCACCCGCACGCCGAAGCCTCGTTGCTCGGTATCCCGCAGGAAGAGGTCGTCTTCTCCCGGTTCGGGCACGCGAACCGACACACCGTGCACCCTGAGGGTTCCGGCGTTGAGTGCGTCGAGGGTGCGCTTCGTGATTTTCACCTTCGGAACTTTGGTCGGCTTGGGCATGGCAACCCCTCCGGTGCCGCGTAGATTCCTCGTAGATTCACGGGAGAGCAAACCATAGGGAGCCGGCGCAGTCAACAGAAAGGGTTGGTGCTCCTAAGATATTGTGTTGACAGCATAATATGGTAGTTGATCGTAACGGGCGGGAAGGGGCAGCAAGAGCCGATGGAAGGACTTCGAATCCGTAGGTCGGGGGTTCGAATCCCTCCGGGCGTGCCATTCGCGAAGGA
>NZ_BAAHXI010000139.1:0-2064 GCF_054656955.1 Deferrisoma palaeochoriense | reverse complement strand
ACTGTGGTCAAGGAACTGCGAAACCGCCTCCGTCGCGCGGAAGGACGTCCGGATCTTCCCCCGCCGGAGAAGCTGATCCGGGAGGACCGGGACCGATGACCGGCCGGCTGGTGCTCGACGCGTCCGCCGCGGTGCGGGCGGTGCTGAGCTTGGCTGGGGCCGAGGAAGTTCTCGACCTTTTGGAACAGGCGGCAGTGGTGCTGGTGCCGAATCTCTAGGGGGACGGTAACGTTTCCCTGGTTTGCGCCATGCGCGTCAGGTCACAGGCCGCTTGCCGAGGGGTTCTGGCGCCGGGTTTGCGGGGTCACGGCGAGGGGGCGCGGTTCCCTCGGAGCAGCAGGTGTTAGCAGGCATGGCCTGCGGCCACAGATGGAGGAGGCGAGATGATCGTAGGGGCGAAAATGCTGAGGACCCATCCGAGGCGAGTGTTCCATGCGCTGGAGCGGGGGGAGGAAGTCATTGTCACCTATCGCGGCCGGCCCTGGGCAAAACTGGTGCCCCTCAACAGCCGGGATGCCGGGGAAGAAAAGACCCCGGAGTTGTTCGGAATCTGGGCCGACAAGGATGACGTCAAAGACGTGGACAAGTACGTCGAGAGCCTGCGGCGGGGCCGGTGGGGATGATTTTTGATACTGACGTCCTGATCTGGTACATGCGCGGGAACGAGCGCGCGGCCGATCTTATCGCAACGTGCCGGCCCTTGGATCTTTCGGCCGTGACCTACATGGAACTCGTTCAGGGAATGCGGAACAAGAAGGAATTGCAGGCGTTGCGTCATGCCATGCGCCTTTGGGGTTCCCGAATCCTGCCGATTACAGAAGAAATCACGTATCGCGCCATGCACTACGTGGAGGAGCACTTTCTAAGCCACTCCCTTCGCTTGGCCGTCGCGCTCATCGCGGCAACCGCGGTAGAGTTTGGGGTGCCTCTTTGTACAGCGAACACGAAGCACTATCGGGTCGTTCGGGATCTCCAACTCGAGCCATTTTCGCCCTGAACCCCGAATGTGCATGGGCGCCAAACCACCGGCAACTCCAGTCTCACGCCACGCTCGGTTGTCCGCTGTTCCCCGTTGGCTGCCGGCCCCCTCGCAAGCGGCGGCGGTCACCCCGTCCTAACGTCCACGCGTCCTAGCGTCCGCACGGCTGAACGACCCACGACCTACGACCGGCGGCGGTCACCCCGTCCGCACGTCCACGCGTCCCAACGTCCACACGGTCGAACGACCAACGACCTGCGACACATACGACCTACGGTACTTCGTTGCGAGCTTGGCGAGCGTTGCGTGAGTCCCGAAGTTCTCGCCAGGGCGAACCACCGGCAACTTCTTGTCTCACGCCACGATCGCAACGAACGCCACGTACGGTAAAGGCTTTGAGGAAGTCCCCGAGGGTTTCCTGTTCCGTCTCGTTTCGTACCCCTGCGAACAACTCCGCCACCGTGATCACCGAGACGGACAGGTCGCCTTCGGCGGACTCCAGCCACTCCGCCGCGGCTTCCAGCCCCCGCAGGTAGTCCACAAGCACATCTGTATCCACCAGGAAGCCGCGCGGCGGGTGGCCCTCACTCATGGTCCCACTCGCTGCGAGCGGCCCGAAAATCGAACAGATCGTGCCGGTCGCGCCACAGCCCCCGGGCCTGCCGCAACAGTGCTTCTTGGTGTCTCCCCGTTGTTCCTCCAACAACCGGTCCACCCCCAGGCGGATCAGTCACGGGTGCGCCGGGGGCGTTGGGACGTTAGGACATGCGGACGGGTTTCCGTCCGTGGTGTGGACCGCGAATTGCGGCAGACGGAAAGCGGTTCAAGGCTCCCGGCCGATTGGCCGATCCGTGTGGGCGAGACTGGCGGTCGCTGCGGGGTGGGTTGCGCATCCGAAGACGGGGGGCTAGGGTGGGGCGGCGGGTCTCGGGACAAAAACTTTAGAACCTGTCAACGTCCCCTCCCCGTCCCAAAACTTTAGAACCTGTCAACGTCCCCTCCCCGTCCCTCGGGCCCGCCGGCACGCACGGCGAAGGAGCTGCTCAACAAGGTGATCTCGGTCATGCACAAGACCCAAAAACTCC
>NZ_BAAHXI010000138.1:0-2100 GCF_054656955.1 Deferrisoma palaeochoriense | reverse complement strand
GTACGTCCCCGCGTTGTAAATCCCCACAGGGCCAGCGGGGTTTCCCGGTTGCGTTCTCACCGCCCCGGGCACTGGGCCGCCACCGCCGGGTCGATGGCCTTGTCCCCGTAGGCCTTCTCGAAATGGCGCCGGAAATCCTCGGCCAGTTTCCGGGCCCGGGCCTCGTAGGCGGCTGGGTCGGCCCACGTGTTCTTGGGGACCAGGACCTCCGGGGGCACCCCGGGGCAGGCCGTGGGTACGGCCAGGTGGAACAGCGGATCCTCCTGGTAGGGCACGTCATCCAGGGCCCCGGACAGGGCCGCGTTCACCACGGCCCGGGTGAGGGCGATGTCCATCCGGCTCCCCTCGCCGTAGGGCCCCCCGCTCCATCCCGTGTTGACCAGGAACACCCTCGTGCCGTGGCGTTCGAGCTTCTCCCCCAACATCCGGGCGTAGTCCCCGGGGTTCCGCGGCATGAACGGCGCCCCGAAAAAGCGCGAAAACGTGCTCACCGGATCCACCACCCCGGTCTCGGTGCCCGCGAGCTTGCTCGTGTATCCCATGAGGAACCAGAACATCGCCCGGTTCTTGTCCAGCCGGGCCACCGGGGGCAGCACCCCGTTGGCGTCGGCCGTGAGAAAGAGGATCGTGTCGGGGTGGCCGCTGACCGGCGGGTCCTTGATGTTGGTGAGGAAGGAGAGGGGGTAGGCGGCTCGGGAGTTGGGGGTGAGCCGGTCGTCGTCCACGTCGAAGGTGCCGTCGGGGTAGACCATGAGGTTCTCCACGATGGCCCCGTGGTCGAGAGGGTCGGCCTCGTGGAACGTCGCGTGCCAGATCTCCGGCTCCTTGTCCTGGCGAAGGTTGATGAGCTTCGCGTAGCAGCCGTACTCGAAGTTGGCGATGCCGTTGTCGCTCCAGCCGTGCTCGTCGTCCCCCAGGAGCGCCCGGTCCGGATCGGCCGAAAGGGTGGTTTTTCCCGTGCCCGACAGCCCGAGCAGCAGGGCGCAGTCGCCGGCCTTACCCTCGTTGGCGGAGCAGTGGAGCGGCAGCACCCCCACCTCGGGCAGGAGGTAGTTCATCACGGTGAACATGAGCTTCTTGTTCGTGCCGCAGTACGCCGAGCCGTACACCAGCCCGAGCCGGCGCTCGAAGTCCATGACGATGGCCATGTCGGAGGTGCGGCCGTCCGGGAGCTTGCGGAGCCGGCCCTCGTACCTGGACGCGTCCACCTTGTCGTAGGGGAGGCTCAGGAGCAGGAACGGCCGGTCGGCGAAGGCGCTGCGGCCGATGTCCTCGGGAACCGGCCGGAACATGGTCCAGCTGAACAGGGCCGTGAGCGCCCGGGGCGTGACGGTGCGCACCGGAAGGGCGTAGGCGGGGTCGGCCCCCACGACCCGGTCGCACACGTACACCCGGTCCTTTGCGGCCAGCACCCGGCAGGCGTCGGCCCACAGGAGGTCGAAGGTCTCCGGGTCCATCGGGATGCAGTTCGGGGACGACCAGTCGATCGTGCCCTCGTTCTCGGGCCGGCGCACGATGTAGGTGTCCTTCGGGCTCCGGCCCGTGGACTCGGGCGGGGTCCAGGTGGCAAGCGCCCCGGTGGCGAGCGGGATGGCCTCGCGCCGCTCCAGGGCGTCGGCGATGAGCCGGCGCCGCTCGGGGTTCTCGAACACGGCGGAGGCGGTCTGAAGGGACCGGGAAAGTTGTTCGCGCGGATCCATGGCTACACCCTCGGAAAGGAAACGGAGACGAAACGGCCGGGCAGAGTCTAGGCAACCCGGTGTGTGAAAACAACCACGTTTTGCGCGTTGTGATCCCCTGGGGTTTCGGTATGCTAGAGGCCGACTGAAGCGGCGGCCCCCCGCCGGAGGTGACGGGGTCAAGAAGCCGCTGCCACACGCCGGGACCGGCGCGGAAGCTGGAACCCCTTTCCCGCGGCCTACCGGCCCGGCCGGAGGTTTCTTGAAAGCTCCCCAGGGCCCCTTTGGGGCCCCGCTACGCAGGACAGCAACGCGCGAGGCGCGGCCTGTTCGCAGAAACAATAACTTCCGCGTCGGCCACACGGTGAACCGTGGCCGTCTGGACCACAGGACCGGAGACCGCGAGACCGGCGACCGACGA
>NZ_BAAHXI010000137.1:0-2242 GCF_054656955.1 Deferrisoma palaeochoriense | reverse complement strand
GTAGCGGCCGCGGGGAATGTCGTGGCGTGGCGGTCGGTCCAGGTGGAACGAGAGGGAATCCTCGTCGAAACGGGCCTGGCCGTCGAGGACGTGTCGTGTCAGCGCCCAGAAGCGCCGCCCCACGCGGTCGAGCTGGGCCCGGGTATCCGCGAGTCGTAGCCGTAGCCGCTCGTGTACGTCTTCGTCGAAGTGCTCGAAGAGCGCCCGGCGCGTCTCGTCGAGGCGTGAGCGGATCTGCTCGTCGAGTTCAGCCTGCAAGGCCGCAAAGGCGGCGTCGATCTCCTCCGGCGTTCGGCACTCCTGGTAGATGGCGAGAATGCGCTTTTCGAAGTCCACCCCGGACTCGATGCTGCCCAGAACGTCGTCCGACGCGCCGAAGATGCCGCTGAAGAGGTTGAACTTTTGGGTGAGAAGCTCAAGGACGCGCCGGTCCGCGGCATTCCGCTCGTTCAGGAAGTTGATCACGACCACGTCGTGCTTTTGCCCGTAGCGGTGGCACCGGCCGATTCGCTGCTCGATGCGCTGGGGGTTCCAGGGCAGGTCGTAGTTCACCACGAGGGAGCAGAACTGGAGGTTGACGCCCTCTGCCGCTGCCTCCGTGGCCAGGAAGATCGTCCCGTAGTCGCGGAAGTGCTCGATCAGGGCGGTACGCACATCGACCGCCCGCGAGCCGGAAACCCTCCCCGTCTCGCCATTGCGGCCCACCCACGCCTCATAGATGGCGGTGGCCTCCGGGCCGCCGTTCGTGCCGTTGAATACGACCACCTGGCCGCCGTAGCCGTGGGCCTCGAGGAAGTTCTTGAGGTACTCTTGGGTCCTGCGCGACTCGGTGAAGATCACCGCCTTTCGGGCCGCGCCGATCGCCTCCATTTGCTGAAAGCCGATTTCCAAGGCTTTGAGTAGGGTGTGCGCCTTTGTGTCGATGCCGATACGACGCGCCAGGTCAGCGAGTCGGCGCAACTCCTCGATTTCTTCCCGGAGCTTCCGGTGGTCGATGCCCTCAGAGGCGGCCGGGTCTGCATGCGCGTTGCCGTTCTCTCCGAGAATCTCGTCGAGGAGGTCGCTTTCCAGTTCTTCGTCCTCCACGAGCCACTCGGCGAAATCCGGGTCGCTCTCCTTGCGCTCGTCGCGCAAGGACTCGAGGCGCTCTCGAAGAATGTCAAGCGTTGCCGCGATAGCGGGCGGGGACGACGCGAGGAGCTTGCGCAAGATGAGCGCCGTGAGATGCCGCTGCCGCCGAGGCAAAGCGTAGCTCTCTTCCCGACGGAGAAAGGCCGAAACCGCTTCGTAGAGGACATGTTCAGCGTCGGTGGGCCGAAACGGCACGGTGATGGCCCTTCGTTCCGTGTAGCGGATGTACTCCGTCACCTGTTTGCGCAGCGTGCGCTTGCAAAACGGCGCAAGCCGTGCCCTGAGTGCGCCGAGGTCGCTGCCGGCGCCAGCGTACTGTGCCCGGAACGCGGAGACATCCCCGAACAAATTCTCGTCGATCAGCGTCGAGAGCCCGTACAGTTCCAACAGGGAGTTCTGGAGGGGCGTGGCGGTGAGAAGCAGCTTGCGGCAGCCTTCGGTCGCCCACCGGATGCCTTGGCCCACCTTGTTGCTAGGGCGGTAGGCGTTGCGTAGCTTATGGGCCTCGTCGATCACGACGAGATCCCAATTCACCGCCCGAAGCTCATCGCGGATACGGTTGGCGTAATGAAACGACACGATGATGATGGCGCCGGGGCGCAGCGGGTCCCGTGACTCGCGCCGCGCCTGGCGGTAGGACTTGGCGTCCAACACGGTGACCGGCAGGTTGAATTTTTCCTCGATCTCGAGAGCCCACTGCTTGCGAATCGAAGCCGGGCAGATGACCAACAGGCGCCGTCGGCGTTCGGCCCAAAACTGGCAGAGCACGATGCCCGCTTCGATGGTTTTTCCCAAGCCCACCTCGTCGGCGAGGATCACCCCCTTGGAAAGCGGGGACTGCAGCGCGAAGAGCGCGGCTTCGATCTGATGAGGATTCAGATCGACCGCCGCGTCAAAGAGCGACATTGAAAGTCGGTCCGGGTCCCCCGCCGCGGCGCGGCGCGTGAGGTCATATGCGTAGTACTTGGCGTGGTGTGGTGTAAGGGCTGGATACATGGGCCTCACCAAGTCGAGCGGGCCGCGTTCAGCGGCCAAGGGGTCGGACTTTGGTGCTGAGCTTTGCGGATCCGGTTAGCGCCTCCATGGCCATGGGTATCCTCCGGACTTCGTG
>NZ_BAAHXI010000136.1:0-2332 GCF_054656955.1 Deferrisoma palaeochoriense | reverse complement strand
CCCACCAGCACGGCTGGCTCGATCCCCAGGCCCCCGTTCCCGACGAGGCCGCCCTGGCCCGTGTGTTGGCCCCCGCCACCGGCCGGGGCCTCCCCGGCGCCGGCTCCCCCCTGGAGTCCCACCGCGACGAGATCACCCGCTGGGTCGAGGCCGGCATCCAGGCCACCACGATCCACGAGGCCCTGTGCCGCAAGCACGGCTACCGCGGCCATTACTCCTCGGTGCGCCGCTTCGTCCGCGGCATCCGGCAGGCCACCCCCCAGGCCACGGTCATGCTCGAGTTCGCCCCCGGCGAGGCCGCCCAGGTCGATTTCGGCAAGGGCCCCACGATCCCCCATCCCATAACCGGCGAGCCCCAGTCCACCTGGGTGTTCGTGATGACGCTCGCCTGGAGCCGCCACCAGTACGCCGAGATCGTCCTCGACCAGAAGGTCGCCACCTGGCTCGCCTGCCACCGCCACGCCTTCGAGTGGTTCGGCGGTGTCCCGGCCCGCCTCATCGTCGACAACGCCAAGTGCGCCATCGTGCGCGCCTGCTACCACGACCCCGAGGTCCAGCGCTCCTATGCCGAGTTCGCCGAGGGCTACGGGGTTCTCATCTCCCCCTGCCCGGTGCGCGAGCCCCAGAAGAAGGGCCGGGTGGAGTCCGCGGTCAAGTACATCAAGCGCTCGTTCCTGCCCTTGCGCGAGTTCCGCTCTCTGGCCGACGCCAACCGCCAACTCCGGGAGTGGATCGTGTCCACGGCCGGGAATCGCTGCCACGGCACCACCCACGAGCGGCCCCTCACCCGCTTTGCCGAGGTCGAGCGCCACGTCCTTCGCCCCCTGCCCGATGTCCCCCCCGTGCCCGCCGTGTGGTCCCGCGCCACGCTCCACGGCAACTGCCACGTCACCTTCGAAAAGGCCTACTACTCCGCCCCCTTTCGCCTCGTGCACCAGGTCCTGTGGCTCCGGGCCGCCCCCTCCACGGTCGAGATCTACCACGACCACGAGCTGGTGGCCTCCCATCCCCGCCTCACCCGCCCCGGCGCCCGCTCCACCGTCCCCGACCACCTGCCCCCCAACGCGCTCGCCTACCAAATGCGTGACCCCCAGTGGTGTCTGGCCAAGGCCCGCGCCACCGGGCCCGCCACCCTCGAGGTCATCGAGCACCTCTTCGCCGACCGGGTCCTCGACCACCTCCGCGCCGCCCAAGGCATCCTGCGCCTCGGCGAGCGCTTCGGCGCCCAACGCCTGGAGGCCGCCTGCCGCCGCGCCCTGCGCTTCGGCGACCCCCGCTACCGCGCCGTGAAAACCATCCTCCACAAGGGCCTCGACCAGGAACCCGAGCCCGAGGAGCCGCCCCCGCTCGCCAAGGCTTACACCGGCGCCGGCCGCTTTTGCCGAGACGCCACCCAGCTCCTGCTGTGGGATCTCCCCCCGTCCCCCTCAACCCCCGACGAGCGCCACTGAGCGCCCCCGTGCCCTCGCTCCCCCAAGGAGAAGACCCCATGAACCCCATGCCCCAACTCGCCCCCCTTCTCAAGCAACTGCGCCTCTCCGGGATCCTCGACTCCCTCGAGGCCCGAAACCGCCAGGCCACCGAAAGCCAACTGTCCTACACCGAGTTCCTCTCCCTGCTCATCCAGGACGAGATCGCCCGCCGCGAGCACAAAAAGCTCGCCCTGCGGTTTCGTCGCGCCGGGTTCCGAGGCGAGAAGACCATCGAGACCTTCGACTTCGCCTTCAACCCCACCGTGAACAAGGCCCTCATCCTCGACGTCGCCACCTGCCGCTTCGTCCACGAGAAGGTCTGCGTCCTCATCGTCGGCCCCACCGGCACCGGCAAAAGCCACCTCGCCCAGGCCATCGGCCACTGCGCCATCCGCCAGGGCCACGACGTGCTCTTTGCCTCCGCCTCCAAGCTCCTCGGCTCCCTCCACGCCGCCCGGGCCACCGACACCTACGAGCGCCGCTTCGCCGCCCTGGCTCGTGTGGACCTGCTTATCATCGACGATTTCGGCCTCAAACCCCTTCGTCCACCCCAGGACGAGGACTTCCACGACCTCATGAACGAGCGCTACGAGAGGGCCGCCACCATCCTCACCAGCAACCTCGATCTCGACGAGTGGGGCCAGGCCTTCCCCAATCGGCTTCTCGGCGCGGCCGCCCTCGATCGGATCCGTCACGGCGCCTACCGGATCGTCCTGGAGGGGCAGAGCTACCGAACCCCCCGGCCGATGCCGGAACCTTCACCCAAGGACGTTGCCCCCGGGCGACGAAAGGGATAGGGTCATCACCACCGAGACCCCTCGGAGCAGGCCGGTTCGCGTGGCTCCATTACGGCGATCATG
>NZ_BAAHXI010000135.1:0-2336 GCF_054656955.1 Deferrisoma palaeochoriense | reverse complement strand
CAAGCTCAATGGGCTGGAGCCGTACCGGTACCTGAAGCACGTGTTCGAGCGGGTACCGGTGGCGACGAGCCGGGAGGAGTACCGGGTGCTCCTGCCGCAGCACATGCCGGCAGACCTGTTGGCCCAACTCGCGCCGGGGGGCGGTTTATAAGGCGCTTACGGCGCTTCGCCCGGAGCGCGTCTTTGCGGCGTGTATGTAGGTCCTCGGCCCGTCCGAAGTACTCCCGGCGGCTTTTTGATCCCCAGGGATATCAGACTGGAGTCCAACACCATTGGGGGGCACGCGTTCGGCAGGCCAGCACGTTGGGGGGCGCGGCGGGACGGACGTCTCACCGGGATCGGGCGTACTCTCCGGCGGGGGCCCGGCCGCCGGACTCCAGGAACTCCAGCACCCGGTCCTGGGTGCCGCCGATGTTCTCCCGCAGGATGCCGTGGCGCTCCGAGGGGATGAGGACGAGGGCCTTGTCGCGTACCCGAAGGCCCTGGTAGAGGAGTTCCCCGCTCTCGGGGTCGACGGTTGGGTCCTCGGTGCCCTGGATGAGGAGCACGGGCACGTCCACGTCGGGGAGCCGGGAGCGGGCCTCGTCGATCAGCCGGCCCAGCTCGAAGAGGGCGCGCACGGGCACGTGGATGTAGTTGATGTCGGGGTGTTCTGGCGACGAGCGGTGGAACCGCATGAGATCGGGCACCCCGAGGGTGTGGGCCACCACGTTGGCGCCGTGAACGAGGGGCACAAGCCGCATGCCCCGGTCGCGCACCCGCACCGGGGAGGCGACGGCCGCGACCCGGTCGAGGCCCTCGGGCCGGTCGGCCGCGAGGAGGAGGGCCAGGAGCCCCCCGGCCGAGAACCCCACCGCGGCCACCCGGTCCCAGGCCTCGCGCAGGGCCTCGAACCCCCGGCGCACCGAGGCGAGCCATTCCTCCCACGACCGCTCCCGCAGATCCCAGGGGCTCGTGCCGTGGCCCCGCAGGCGTACCCCCAGCACGGGATGACCCCGGGCCGCCAGCCGCTCCCCAAAGGGCCGCAGTTCGGCGGGGGAGGCCGTAAACCCGTGGATCAGGAGGACGGCGGGCGGCCGGGGCCTTTCGGGCACGAGGAGGTAGGGCTCCCCGGGCTGCTTCACCCCCTCGGTGCGGGCGATCTCCTCGGACTCGGGCCGCCCGAAGGCCTCGAGGTCGTACCGGTAGAGCCGCACCTCGTCGTCGAACCGGGTGCGGGCCCAGTCGAGGGGATCGGGGCGCTCCACCGCGGCGAGGCCCCGGTCCACGGCCCGGCGCACCCCGGGCAGGGGCGCCACCTCGTTGGCGTACACGGCCACCGGGTTTTCGAGCCGGATCTCGTCGAGCCCAAACTCCTCCCGGAGCTTGTCGGAGAACCGGAAACGGTCGCCCTCGGCCCGGAGGAGTTCGGCCGCTTCGGCCGTGGCGACGAACTCCTCGAATCCCTCGCACCCGGCCCCGAGGAGGCCTGCGTACTCGTCGGGGTGGTCCACGCTCTCGTGGAGGTGGAGGGCGGGTTCGGCCTGGGCGGCCTTGACCGCCCGGTACACGGCCCGCCGCAGGGTTCGTCCCTCCACCTCGGCCCGGCCGCCCTCGACCCAGCGGGCGATGACGCGGGAGGCCAGGTGGCAGAGGTTCACGGTGACCGCCTGGTACATGGCCTCCATGTACCGGTCGCGTAGCCGCAGCGCGAGCCGCCGCCGGCGCCGGGCCCAGGGCCGGCCCAGGCGGGTTCCGGGCCGCAGGAAGTCGGCCGGGGTTTCGGGGAGCGGCGCGGCGAGCCGCAGGAAGACCCGGTCCCACGGCCCCAACGCCTCGTCCACCCGCAAGGGGGGGGCGAGCCGCACGTCCATGTCGGTGTCCCTTAGGAGCAGGTTTCCCTCGACCCGCAGCTCCTCGGCGAGCCGGGGGCTCAGCCCCTCCACGAACCACTGGGCCGCCCGCTCCAGGAGGTTCCCGGTGACCCGCATCGGGTAGAAGGTGATGTTGGCGGGCACGATCACGGTGGGCCGCCGGGCGTTCTCCACCAGGGCCTCCGGGGATTCCATGCCCAGGGTCTCGGCCCACCGGGCGATGCGGTCGTCCTCGCCCCGCTCTTCGGCCCGGCGGACGGCCCGGCGGAACGCGGCCACGGCCAGCGCCACCACGGCCGCGCCGGTGTGGTGCTTCCGCCGTTCCCGACGGGTGCGGGAATAGACGGCGTACCGGCCCCGCTCGTCGAGAACCCGCCGGTCCTTGACCATGCCGCCTTCGGGGAACACGACCACCCGGTGGCCCCGGAGCACCTCCGCCGCCAGGAACTCGAGGAGCCCGGGTTCGTCGTTGGGCAGTAAGCG
>NZ_BAAHXI010000134.1:0-2509 GCF_054656955.1 Deferrisoma palaeochoriense | reverse complement strand
CAGCCGGTCGCGCGGCCCCAGGAGGGCCGTGAGCCTCACGCCCCCCGGGCGGGGGGGAGTGGCCCCGGGCACACGGGGCCACCCGGGACAGCGCAGGGGGTCCAGGGGGGTCCAGACGGGGGCGCGCCCGGGCTCTCACCCGGGACCCCACCGGGCAACCTCCACGGAAACCTCGCGGCCGTCCTCGAACCGAAACGCGTAGCGGATGGTGGCGCCCATGCAGGCCTACGGAAATTGTTTCCCACCCCGGGTTGTCCCCAAACGGTAGCACTTTCTTGAAAGGGGCTGGGAACCCGGGGTATAGTCGCGACGATTCTCTTTCATTTTCCCATTACGGGGTTCGATGGGGGTCGGGATGCTCGTTCTGACACGGAAGGTTGACGAATCCATCATGATCGGGGACACGGTCGAGGTGAAGGTGCTCGGCATCGACGGCGGCGCCGTCAAGCTGGGCATCCAGGCCCCCCGGGAGATCCCCGTCCACCGCAAGGAGATCTACGAGGAGATCCGGCGCGAGAACCTGGCCGCCTCCCAGGGAGGGGCGGTGGATCCCGACCGGCTCAAGGGCCTCCTTCGGAAAAAGGGCTAGCCCTCACCGCACCGTGAGCACCGAGCAGGGGGCGGTGCGGCGCACCCGCTCCCCCACGCTCTCGAAGGCCAGGTGCTGCAGGAGGTGCTGGCCCCGGGTCTCGGGCCTCTCCCCCACCACGATCAGATCCGCCCCGCAAGAGGCCGCGTACCCCACGATCTCCTCGGCCGGCCGGCCGGTGAGGACCGCCCGCACCAGCCGCACCCCCCAGAGTTCCTCTCCCCGCAGGAAATCGTCGAGCCGCCGCCGGGCCTTGCGGGTGGCCCGTTCGCACAGGCGCGCCCTCGAGGCCTCGTCCACCTTCACGAAAAAGACCGACCGTAGATCCGGCTGGCAGGCCACGTGCACAAGGTGGAGCTCGGCCCCCAGGTCCCGCGCCAGGGCGATCGCCCTGCGCAGGGCCCGCTTCGAGCCCGGGCTGAAGTCGGTGGTGGCCACGATGCGCCGGAACGCCGGCTCGCGGCCGGACGCCCGCAGGTCCAGAGTGTCGCCGGTCATGACGGTGCCTCCTCAGGGGCCTGCCCCCGCTGCTCGGCCCGCTTCCTCTCCCACCAGGCGAGGCGCTTGGCGATCTCCCGCTCGAATCCGAACCGGCCCGGCCGGAAGTACCGGCGGCCCGCCAGGGCGTCGGGAAGGTAGGTCTGGGCGACCACGGCGTCGGGATGGTCGTGGGGGTAGAGGTAGCCCTTGCCATGGCCCATCTCCCGGGCGAGCCGGGTGGGGGCGTTCCGGAGGTGCAGGGGCACGGGGAGGTTCCCGTGTTCGCGCACGTCCTTCCGGGCCCGCAAGTAGGCCGCGTACGAGGCGTTCGACTTGGGGGCGGTGGCGAGGTACACGGCGGCCTGGGCGAGCGGGATCCAGCCCTCGGGCATCCCCACGAAGTGGACGGCGTCCTTGGCGGCCAGCGCGATGCGAAGGGCCTCGGGGTCGGCGTTCCCCACGTCCTCGCTGGCGAAGATCACGAGCCGCCGGGCGATGAAGAGGGGGGCCTCCCCGGCCTCCACCATGCGGGCGAGCCAGTACAGGGCCGCGTCGGGGTCCGAGCCCCGCAGGCTCTTGATCAGCGCGCTCACCACGTCGTAGTGCCAGTCGCCCTGGGTGTCGTGGTAGAGGGTGGGGCTCTGGAGGAGCTCGGCCAGCCCCTCCCGGGTCACCCGGACGGGGCCCTCGCGAGGGCCGGGCGCCGCCAGGGCGGCGGCCTCCAGGAGGTTCAGAGCCCGCCGGGCGTCCCCCTGGGCCGCCCGCAGGAGGAGTTCCTCGGCCTCCGGGTCGAGTTCCACGCCGGGGAGTCCCCGGCCGGCATCGTTCAGGGCCCGATGCACGATGGTCCGGAGTTCCTCTTCCCCGAGGGGTTCGAGCCGGACGACCAGGAGCCGCGAGAGGAGGGGGGAGACCACCTGGAACGAGGGGTTCTCGGTGGTGGCGCCCACCAGGGTCACGGTGCCGGCCTCCACGTGGGGCAGGAGCGCGTCCTGCTGGGCCTTGTTGAACCGGTGGATCTCGTCGAGGAAAAGGAGCGTCGCCCGGCCGCCCTCTCGGGCCTCGGCGGCCCGGGTCACCACCTGGCGGACCTCCTTGACCCCGCTCTCCACGGCCGAGAGCTTCTCGAACCGGTACCCGGTGATCTCGGCGAAGAGATGGGCGAGGGTGGTCTTGCCGCTCCCGGGGGGGCCCCACAGGAGGAGCGACGGCAGGATCCCGGCCTCCAGGGTCGCCCGGAGCGGCCGCCCGGGGGCCAGGAGGTGGTCCTGGCCCACCACCTCGTCGAGGCTGCGGGGCCGCATCCGATCGGCCAGGGGCGCGCGCGGCTTCGTTTCCCGGGGTTTCATGGTTTGTTAGAATAGCGGCTTCGCGGCGGGGAGGCTAGGCGGCCAGAGAGGCCCTCCTCAGATCTCGTGGTCTTCCCGAGGGGTGGAGCTG
>NZ_BAAHXI010000133.1:0-2659 GCF_054656955.1 Deferrisoma palaeochoriense | reverse complement strand
ACGGGATCAGCCTGAGCCTGGAGTACCTCCACGGGGAGTTCGACGAGGACTTCGGCGAGGGTCACGATTCCAGGGACGCGGTGACCGCCCAGCTCGCCATGGAGTTCTGAGTCTCCGCCGTCCGCGGGGTTTCTCACGTTCTCCCAATCGGCCGGACGGCCGGTTTCTCGTCCGGCTCGTAAGACCCTACTTCCGTTAAAGTACAACGCCCACAAGACGATAAGGGGAGAGCGGAAAGATGGCGTTGACGCTCACACCGAGGTAGAGAACTTCTAGCAGCCAACGTCTGAAAGGAGTCGCCGTGCGCTGGAAAAATTTGCCTGTGTTCTGGAAAACCATGGCTGTGTTTGCGATCCCGATGGTCGTTTTGGCAGTAATAGCGGCCTGGCTGGGGAGAGAGGAGGACCGCGCGGTGCGCGAGCTGCGATGGGTTCAGGAAGAGGCGGCGCCGTTCGCGCAGAAGGCCCTTCGGCTCCGAACCCACATCGTCGAAGTGCAGCAATGGCTCACCGACGTTTCTGCGACACGGGGGCTGGACGGGCTCGACGACGGGTTTGACATGGCCGCGAAGCACGCGAGTGCGGTCGAGGACGGCCTCGCCGAATTCGCAGACGCGTACAAGAAGAGAGGCGAACCCGAACGGGTGCAGCAGGTGCTGGGCCTAAAAGACAGATTCGTGGCCTTTTACGAGATGGGGCAGCGTATGGCAAGAGCGTACGTCGAACACGGCCCCGCTGGCGGGAACGCGCTCATGGGCGAGTTCGACGAGACGTCCCTTGCCCTACAGGCCGAACTGGAACCCTTCGTGGAGGAGCACACCAAACAGCTGACCGATAGTCTGGCGTCCTCGATGGCCGTACTGGCCGGCTTCCAACACACGTTGTGGGTCGGCATTGGTCTCAACTTCGTCGCAGTCCTGGGAGTAGGCCTGTTGTTCAGCAGCGAGCTCCGCAGGAGTCTGTCGGACTGCGTGAACCGGGTACAACGAATTGCTGACGGGGATCTCACAGTATCGGCGGACGTGAACCGATCCGACGAGATCGGCCTCTTGTTGGCAGCCGTCGAGGGTATGCGGATGCAACTTCGCGAACTGGCCTCGAAACTCGTTTCCTCTAGCACCGAGTTGGCCGGAGTGGCGGAAGAACTGTCCACCACGACAGCGCAGATCGCGTCGAGCACCGAGGAGATCTCTCAACAGACCCAAGCGGTTGCAGCGAGCGGCGAGCAGATGGAAGCGACGATCCGAGAGATGGGAGAGAACGCAACCGGTGCGGCCGGTGCGGCGGAACGGGCCCAGGCCAGATCCCAGAAGGCGGGCTCTCGGGTACGCGAAGCGGGAGAGGCATTGGTTCGCATCGCCGAGGTCGTCGCGGACGCGGCACGATCGGTCGACGTCCTGAGCGCAGACGCCGAGAAGATCGGGGTGATCGTTCGCACCATCGAAGATGTCGCCGACCAGACGAACCTTCTCGCCCTCAACGCCGCGATCGAAGCAGCCCGGGCGGGGGAACACGGCCGCGGGTTTGCAGTTGTAGCCGACGAGGTGCGAAAACTCGCGGAAAAAACCGTAAAGGCCACCCGAGATATTACGGAGACGATTGGCGGAATCCAGAGCAACATCGGACGGGTCGTCGGGACGATCCGCGCCGGGGATGCGGCCGTGGAAGAGGGCAAATCCATGGGAGAGGCCGCCGGTTCCGCCATGGCCGAAGTCGAACGCGAGGTCAGCGATGCCTCGACCCAGGTGGGGCAGATCGCAGCCGCGATCCAGCAACTTTCGGAGTCGGTGACCGTGCTGGCCAGCAACCTTGAGCAAGTCGCCCAGGGCATCGAAGAGCAGACGCGAGCCGGCGAGGAGATCGCTCGCACCGCCGAAGTGGTGGCGGAAAAAGCCGACGAACTGCGCGGGCTGACGCTCCGGTTCACCGTGTGAGGCTGTCCTGCCGACAACTCGGCCCCCATCGCACCCGCAAACTGGGCCGCCCACGCGGTCAACTGGCCACGGGAGGACGGGGTAGGACGGTAGGACGGGACACTCTATCCCGCCTCCGTCAAGCAAAAAATTTATGCCGTACGGGAGGACGTTGACAGGTTATAAAGGTTTGGGGGTTCCGCCCGGCTGCGGGTTGGGGACGGGAGCGCCGCAGGGTCGCGAGTCGGGTGCCGCTCCAGGAGGCAAATCCGCTCCACCCGGTCCCCGCCCGCCTGAAACGCAACCGGCAGTTTTTCTTTCCGGATTGGCCGGAAACCGGCAAGATTTCTTTCCAGTTGCCCACGAGGACGGCTTTGTGGCTCTCCGTTTACCTCTTCCGCGTCGCGGAGGGTTCGGAATGGTTCGGGGCCGGAGCGGGTGCGTCGCCGGAGTTGAGCGGATGCCCGGAGCAGGCCGTCGGGCGCACCGTGGTCCTCGGCCGCGATCGGCCGCAGCACCGCCACCGGCACCCCGCGCCCCGTGATGGAGACCGCATTCCCTCCGCTCCACGGCCCGGCGAAACACTGAAGCCTGCGCTTTAGACTTCGACACCCCGACCTGATTCGCCGTTTCGCCTCCTCCGGGAACAACCGGTAACGCCTCAACTACAGCCCCGAGTCACTCGCTCGGCAAAGATCATCCCATAGCCGCGTCCGCCGCTTTGCTTGGGTGCCCTCGTGCCTTCGC
>NZ_BAAHXI010000132.1:0-3267 GCF_054656955.1 Deferrisoma palaeochoriense | reverse complement strand
GATGATCGCCGTACTGGAGCCACGCGAACCGGCCTGCTCCGAGGGGCCCGAACCCGTTTGCGGATTGCAGGAGGCCCCCGCCGTGCCGCAAAGCATTTCGCCCGTTCGGGCGCGCAGCCCGTGCTGGAACGGTTCGGGTGGCCCCTGGAGGAGTGCCTCCGGGACCTCCAGGCCGCGGCGGACCACGTCTTCGGCCCGGCGGTCGAGCCGGGAGCGGCGCCGGCGGGCAAAGGTGGCGCCAAGTGTCACCAAGTGTCGCCAAGTGTCACCAAGTGACGCCAAGTGTCGCCAAGTGTCGCCAATTCGGCCGGCGATCGCCGGCACCCTTGCCAACTGCATCGCCCGGCGATTCCCTACCCAAACCTCGCAGATTGCGGGTCCGGATCTTGGGCCCATTGCAGCACGCGCAAGCGCCAACCTACGCCCAACGTGGCGCCAATATCCACAGTTACATAGTGTGGATAATTTTTTGAAGGTGTCACACGACAATATATACTTTATTTTACGGCCCGCGCTGCTGTCACACTCCAACCACCCTACTCCCCTCCCCTCCACCTCTCGGCCAGATTCTCTGTACCTGGTCACACCACCAGGTGCCGAAGCTGAATCGGTGCGGGACAGGGTGTCCTGTCGAAACAATTCTTTAGTTGTAATGCGGGCAATTTAGGCAGTCATTTCCCAGGACCGATGGAGGCATTCCCAGAACGGAGGTGGAGTGGAGAGCAAAGGAAAGCAAGAGAGCGTCGGCGGTCGTCGAAGCGCGAGGTCTTGTTCACCAAGTGTCGCCAAGTGTCACCAAGTGTCGCCAATTCCGTGGGAGACGGCCCGCGCCCTCTCCGACTGCATAGTAAGGTGATTCCCCTTCTATATATCGCAGCTTTAGAGCCCGGGCCTTGCTCCAATTGCGGCAGGCGAAACAGACAATCCAACCCCACTGGGGCGCAAATACACATAGCTCCATAGTGGGGATAATTTTCGGGGGTGTCACACGACAATATATACTTTATTTTACGGCCCGCGCTGCTGTCACACTCTGGGCGGGACCATCCCCCACCCTCCGCGCCTCGGACACATCGTCTCCCCCCCCACCACACGGGTCGGGGCGCCATCCATACACGGCCATGGGGTCCCGTGCCTCTCCCAAAATTCTTCAGTCGTCCACTCGGGCACAGCCCACCTCAATTCCAGGAACGGATGGGACAAACGGGGCGAGTTCCCCGGCACCGTTTTTGACTATGGACCCTCACCGTTCGCCGGATTCCGGAGCATGCCGTCCAGCGATTCCGGCAAACCGGCCCCCACTTCCGGGAGATCCCCGAACGGTGGACGGCATGCGATCGGCACAGGCGGACGGCATGCCGTCGGAATACACACCTATCAAGGGAACTTCGCGTAACGACTGGTTTACCGTCGCCGACACCAACCGAAACGACGCCATCGGAATCTGCCGAGAGCAGGCCCCCACCACGGGCACAGGGCGGACACGGAAAGGCCGGGAATGAGGGCTCAACCCCGCAGATTTTCGATCCGGATTCCGAGAACGCGAGAGGTTCTAGGCCTCGCGGCGCCGCAGGACATCTTGAAGCCACAGCACGGCTTCCTTGAACCCCTCGATATTCCGGCCCACATCCTCCAGTTCTATCGAGGGTTCCTTCTTCTCTCGAATCGCCGCCTCACCGAACAAAGAGACGAGTCGCCGCGTAAACTCCGCTCCAATCTCGGGATCGGCGGCATCCGGGATGGAAGAATAGATCGTCATCATGTGCCATCCGACCGCACATCGAAACAGCATGGACCGCTTGGTCTGGCCGTTCCGTGTCGTCAATTCCACGTAAAAACCGAACGCGGGGCTAACCTTCCGGCCGGGAGCCACCACCTGCCCCCCGGCAGAGTGGGTGCGGGCGAAATCGAACAATTCCTGCAAAATGGGGTTACCGTCTTCCCGGACCGCAGCCTCCACCTCTTCGGCGGACCATACCCGCCCGGGCTTGGGCTCTCCGGCTTCCGTTGCGCGGATTCCCTCCTCGATCTCCTCCAACGACGTGGTGCGAACCTCCACGGAAGGCCGGGGTTGCCCCTCCTGGTAGATCACGGTCACCGCGGTACGGGCGACGATTTCCGTCTTCAGTCGAACCTGGGGCACGAATACCACATCGTCGGTCGTGGCATCCGGCCTTACATGCGGTGTCACCTCCACGAGTTGCAGGTCGAACTCGAGCGCGCTTTGTCTCGCAACGCCACGAATCGCTTCATCGAGCCCCTCCGGCGCCTTATCGCACGCGATCACGAGATGAATCCTTCCGGAAGCGACCTTTGCCGCGAGTGCATTCGCGAGTTCCTCGGGCTCCGGGATCTCCGGAAAACATCCGGCCACGAACTCCGCCCATGTCCGGTTCGTTGGGTCGTCGCCCCGAAGAAACGTGGCCAGAAGGTCCTCCCGATCCAGGGCCGCAAATGCCGAAGCGTAGTCCACGATCTGGGCAATGACGCGGCGATCCCTGAGTTCCGGATTCACGAAGCGCTTCACCTCGACAACCACGAAATGGCCACTGGCCGTGAGCACGGTGATATCCGGCTGTATGGCCCGGCCTTGAGGAGTCTGAAAACATAATTGTCGAAACATTGCGAACGGACCGCGAATGCCCGACTGGAAAGACTCCAACCGAAGGAGGCCGGGTTCGTGAAAAAGCGCATCTTCCAAGTATTCTTCCAATTTCCCAATCAGGTCCAGCCTCGTTGGAAGCCACGTCTCGTATTTATCTTGCGAAATTCTCCGCACGATAGCTTTTTGATAATACATTTTCGCTCCCCGCTGGCACCCTTCGTGCTTCTTCTAACCGGTGATCTGAAACACGGTCCCATCGAAACGGAGAAATAGAACAAACACACTGGAAACCTGCGAGCGCACTGGTGGGACACGTGTTCGAACGCGTGCTGCTTGAAACATCGCCGCAGGAGTACCGGCCTCCTGCCAAAGCACATGGCGGCAGACCGGTTGCCCGAACTCTCGCGAGGGGCGGTTTGTGAGGCGATTACCGGGCAGATCCTCCCTTCCCCCAAAGTGTCCCTCACGAGGGACGGGGGGCCGCTAGAAAATCGGATATTCCCCGATGAAGCGTGCGTGCGTGGTAAGCGCCTTATAAACCGCCCCCCGGCGCGAGTCGGGCCAACAGGTCTGCCGGCATGTGCTGCGGCAGGAGCACCCGGTACTCCTCCCGACTCGTTGCCAGCGGCACCCGCTCGAACACGTGCTTCAGGTACCGGTAT
>NZ_BAAHXI010000131.1:0-3574 GCF_054656955.1 Deferrisoma palaeochoriense | reverse complement strand
ACAATGCCATAAAACAGGGCGATATCGTGCTGGCGGTCAACCGCCAAATCGTTGATGATGCCCATCCGATCGAATACTTTCTGCAAGACGTAAGCCATGATGGCAGAGTGCAACTTCTATTGGTTCGCAATGAGTGCACCATGCCATATTATTGTGCATCTTTGGTGAATGTAGAAGCAGTTTGTTCGGATAGGGAATACCATAAACGCCTTAGAAAAGCGGCCCAAAAGGGGCTGGACGAAGATTACAATGGGTGCTTAGATGATATAGAAGACATCGAGCACCGCTATGGGGAGACCGACGCGAGTCTGTATCTTAAATATGTGTGTATGTCTATGTCTCCCTACGAGGTTCACCGGCAAGATGGGGTAAACCGTACGCGTCAAAAGCTCATAGACTTGCGTTTGGGGGCTGCGGTTTACCTAGATGCCGATCTAGACCATTTAGTTGATTGGATTTTGCGCGGGTTTGTACCTGGCAATAGCATTTATGCGCTAGATCTACAAAGAAAAGATCGTCTGAAAGATCAAAAAGAAGCATTTGAAATGTTTAGGAGAACGGCGGAGCGCCTGCTCAATGACTTAAAGAAGAAGGGTTTGGATAAATTCGCTGGAATAGCGGTGGCAGATTCTATAAAGTCATATCAGTTTCCGCCCGATAAAGAGCTTCTCTTTCCAAAGAATAGGGATGAGTTCGAAACTGAAGAAGATTATCGGATTCGAGTTTTCAAGGAGGGAAACCGATCGCCATATATTTTGAGCACGGTAGAACTTCCAACCTCAGTAACGCGATATGACATCGACAAGGGGATTTTGTGGTTGCCTATATTATACGGGCAAACCATAAGAACTTTTTCCACGGCAGGATTAGACCTTATTGACTCGGGGTGGTTTTTCCCTCCCGAGTATCCCCGTTGGGGCCAGGAAGACGACCTTGTTCGCTGGGTGGAATGGGTGTTCGTGGCGAACGCGAGTCGAATTGGTGCGTTTACTCACGTCTACGCATGGAGTCTCTTGTTCCTGTTAAAGGCCGGCCAGAGTTGTGAAGCAGACCGTGCACAGCCAGGCATTATTCATATTAATGAAAGCCCCATTGATGGGATTAGGTTTGGTATCCCCATGGAGGTTGAGCAGGCTAAGGCACTTAAAGAAAATGGGGGCAGCCTGAATGTCGAGTTGACGTTCAAGGCGTGTCAAGCCGGCTTCGAAGGATGCATAGTAAGCGGTGGTCGTGCTATCTCTGATGGAGCCGTCCTGGTGTCGAAGAAAGGGAGAAGAGTAATTTTGAAGTCAATTGCTGTTAAGGATGCCGATAATAAGCAGTTTGGTCTGTGGATGTGCAATTAAGTGTTCTCGCTGCTGAGGATTTCCAGTTAGCCGCGCATCAAGACCTGTGAAACGAAAACATTCCAATATCGATCATATTATTTGGATTTTCTCGTTAACAAGTCGCACAGTGTGTTGCTCTTAAACAATTTGGCGAAGGAGAAGCGTCAAATGAAACGGATCGTGTTGTTTAGCTTGTTCAGTCTCCTTGTTTTTTCTGGTTGCGCAACTCGGTACTGCCACCCAACAAAGACAATATCAGATTTTGAACGAGACAAGTACGACTGCGAAGGCGTTGCGTTGCAGCGCTCGCATCATTTTGGCGCTACTGCCAACCCGTTTTTGATAGCAGACGAAATGAAGCGGTGCCTTGAAATCAAGCATGGATGGAGAAAGTGCTCTGAGTGATTGATGCTATACATGAGGAAATTTACAAAACGCAAACTTTGTATACGTTGCTGGCAGAGAAGAATCGCCATATATCCTGTCCTGGCGTGCGTCGACGCGCGCGTTTTTCGTAGGTTTCTCCGGTTTTCTAGAAATTTTGACATCTAGACGAGAAAAAAATTTGATGTAGAATCGTGGGCGAGACGATCCTGTGTTAATTGAGATCGAAAAAAATACCGAAACGAAAAGGCATGTGGCGGAGGTCACGCCGGATGTGGGGCCGGCGAGAGGATGGCGAGTAGATATTGGGTGGTTTTGCTGAAGTATGTCTTTTGATCAGAAACTACGAAAGAATCAGGAGGGGTGCCATGAGAGTTTTTTGGGCTGTTGTTTTGGCTCTGTTGCAGGTTGGCGTTTCTGCGGCCGGGGGGGAGACGATGTTCGGACTGATCTGGGGGATGAGTCCTGCGGACGTTGAGCAGGCGGGAGTGTCGATGACAAAGGAAAGGGAGGATAGGAACTTGGCGGTGTATGGAGGCAGCAGCATGCCCAAGAACTTAAGGGATGCTGAATTTTACCACCTTGTGTTTGATGCAGACATGGGTCTCTGTAAAATATCTGTCGTGACAAAGGATATTGCAGAGGATCCGTACGGAACCGAGGGAAAGGCACGATTCGACGAGTTGTCAACTCTATTGTCGGAGAAATACAAAAAGACGAGCGGTACGCAGATCGTCGGCTTGAAACTCTGGGACCAACAGGACGAATTTTATCAGTGCCTGGCATATCCGGGTTGTGGGATGTGGGCAAGCGTTTTTGAGTCAGAAACAAAGGTCGTCGCGCTAGAATTGCTGGGGCTGACTAGAGGACGTGGATATCTACGACTGACAGTAGAGGCAAAGCCAGAATGGGAGGAGGCTCTCAAAAAATATAACGCGCTTCTCGCAGAATCCGAGAAAGATGCTTTGTAGTCTGGTCGGGTCGATGGCCGCCTTAAACCGCAGCAGAAGGGCTTCCCCCTCGCTGCGGCTCTGTTATTCGTCTTTGCAGAGCAGCGGTCCGGATACCATAAGTACACGCACAGGTCAAACAGACACTCTACATTTTATTGTCACCCAAACGTCACGACCATAGGTTTTTATCGGATCAGTTTTTCCCGATCCATCACCAATTGCGGGCTTATTCTGGAACGGTAGACAAGGCTGGCAAGAGATACTCTAGGAGAACTGAGGAGGGCGACGAATGCGACGAGGAACTAGTTTGGTACAATGCATTTTCGCAATTTTCTGTGCCGTTTCAGTAATGGCAGCAGAGTACACGGCTTACGTCACAAAGAATGCAAATGTGCGCGCTAGGCCGACCACCAGTGCGCCCATTGTCGCGACGCTTGACGCTGGGACGAAGATTTACGTCAATGACGAAGTTGATGGATGGCGTGCGGTATTTCTTGAATCCGACAAGAAAGGCAATCAGCCTTATGGATACATACACACCAGTCTAATAACAAACGTTACACCGATTGGAATAGGTGAGCCGGCGAAATACGATTGCGACCTTGAAGGTAAGATGGTCAATGGGGTAAAGGTATATCCGGAACTCAGTATAGATGAAGTTACAGACAAGCTTGGGCGCCCTACCGCCGTGAAAGACAGAACAGTAATGGGCGCTAAATATGAAACCGTACTTTATTATTGTGATGAGGGGCTTGCGGTGCATTTCGGGCCTTCGGATAAGCTCTCAGAAGTCGTTGTGTACTTGTCCAAGACATGGTTGCCAGAGATTGGTGAGTGGATGACCCAGTACCGCGGGAGTATAAGCTACAACATCAGTGGGGACTGGAAGGTTCAGAAAATAGAGAAACT
>NZ_BAAHXI010000130.1:2500-3667 GCF_054656955.1 Deferrisoma palaeochoriense | reverse complement strand
ATCCGCAGCTTCGGTACCGTGCTTGAGCCCCGTTACATCTTCGGCGCAGGGCCACTCGACCAGTGAGCTATTACGCTTTCTTTAAAGGATGGCTGCTTCTAAGCCAACCTCCTGGCTGTCTGGGCAGCCCCACATCCTTTCCCACTTAGCACGGATTTCGGGACCTTAGCTGGCGGTCTGGGCTGTTTCCCTCTCGACCACGGAGCTTATCCCCCGCAGTCTGACTCCCGCAGTTCCACCGCCGGTATTCGGAGTTTGGTTAGGTTTGGTACCCTGGTGGGGGCCCTAGCCCATCCAGTGCTCTACCCCCGGCGGCTACCGTGCGAGGCTATACCTCAATATATTTCGGGGAGAACCAGCTATCACCGGGTTTGATTGGCCTTTCACCCCTATCCACACCTCATCCCTGGGGTTTTCAACCCCCTAGGGTTCGGGCCTCCACTGGGTCTTACCCCAGCTTTACCCTGGACATGGATAGATCACCCGGTTTCGGGTCTACACCTGGCAACTCGTCGCCCTATTCAGACTCGCTTTCGCTACGGCTCCGCCTCTCCCGGCTTAACCTCGCTGCCAAGCGTAACTCGCTGACTCATTATGCAAAAGGCACGCGGTCACCCCTTGGTCCATAGACCCATAGGGCTCCCACAGGCTGTAGGCACATGGTTTCAGGTCCTTTTCACTCCCCTCTACGGGGTCCTTTTCACCTTTCCCTCACGGTACTCGTTCACTATCGGTCACCAGCTCGTATTTAGCCTTGGAAGATGGTCCTCCCAGCTTCCCACGGGGTTCCACGTGCCCCGTGGTACTCGGGTAGAGCACCCAGGAAGTGTCCTCGTGTTTCGCCTACGGGGCTCTCACCCTCTGTGGCGCGCCGTCCCAGACGCTTCGGCTACACGGGACATTTCTCACTTCCCGAAGGGTCCGCAACCCCTTCCGGTGCTCCCCCACAACCCCGCCCCTGCAACGCTTGCGGGCTATCACGCAAGGACGGTTTGGGCTCCTCCCCGTTCGCTCGCCGCTACTGAGGGAATCTCGGTTGATTTCTTTTCCTGCGGGTACTGAGATGTTTCACTTCCCCGCGTTCGCCTCCGCACGCTATGGATTCACGTACGGATGACCGGGTATTACCCCGGCCGGGTTTCCCCATTCGGACATCCCCGGATCACG
>NZ_BAAHXI010000129.1:0-3733 GCF_054656955.1 Deferrisoma palaeochoriense | reverse complement strand
ACAGAAGGGACCACTCTACCTTCCGGGTGGGATTGTCACACTTATACACGAGGAATTGATGGCTCATGTGGCCGTAAACCCCTCTTTGTAAAACCTGGAACCGACGGTGTCGGCGCCTACTGGGGGCAAAAGACCCCTTCCGAAGGGTCTGCACCCCCTACGCCCCTTGAGCGCTCACGGATTCAGGATAAAGTCTGTCCAAGTTTGACGGCTGGGAGCGACCTCCACCATTGTCAGGAGACCGTGTTCGGTGTCCGGTCCCGCCGCGCTTTCGGAATCTACTCTTCCGGTTCGAGAAGACTCATGTTGTCCGGTCGGCCGGTCTCTGCGATCGTGACCTAGAGATTCTTGACCAAGTGACTAAGGAGTTCTCGGCGGCGGCCGCTACTTCCTCCTGCCGACGGCTTATCACGGTATGCTGCTACGTGTGTCCTAGTAGACGGCGCAAACGGCGAAGCTTCTTGCCGACGCCTGCCTTCGACGCCGTTTCGGCATGCACCGCCCAGAACCGCTCCGTCTATCTCTCCGCTAGTCTGGCGGCGGTATCTCGAACCGCGCGTGTAGGGTATGCCGGCCGCTGGCGGGGTCGAACTCGCGCTGGACGTCATCGCGGTCTTCCCGGCTGATCCGGGCCCAGGTGGTCACGGCGTTGGGGTTCGTTGTCGTATCGAAACCGTTGGGCAGAGAGATACCGACAAGGTTGCTGATCAGGTAGCGGTCGTGAAAATCGTCCCAGAGGAACACCTCGATGCGGAGACCGTTGGCCCTCAAGGGGTCGGTGAGTGCGGCCCGGAACGAGACCTCGAGTTCTTCGCATTGGGGCCGCTTGTCCCGGCTTGATCCAAACCACGCGACGCGATGGATCTGGATCGTAGGTGGAGGACGGCGCCCCCCCGAAGCTTGCAGGAGCTGGCCGAACTCGCGGTAGCCCGGCCGGGCAGGGTCGAGATGAGGATCGATGAACATCAGCGAGTTCGCGCACCGCAGCAACGGGTTCAGGTGCTTGAGGTACTCGTCCAGGTTGCGAGCCAGGCGCACCGAGGAGCGCCGTCTCGCCCACCATGACGCGCTCGGCAAGCGATCGATTCGCGCGATCAGTTCGTTGTCGGCAAATCTATCTTTGACGGACTCCGTGACGATGATCCCTCCGGTGAATGGAAAAATCTGATGCGTACCGATCGCCTCTTCGCACCATGCCACGTCATCAGCCGGCGTGTCATTCCGCATGGACTGAAATTGCACGAGGCGGCCCTGCTGGGCTAACTTCTTAACAAGCTCCTTTCCGTGGCGATGCCAGG
This sequence comes from Deferrisoma palaeochoriense, assembly GCF_054656955.1. NCBI lineage: Bacteria > Pseudomonadati > Thermodesulfobacteriota > Deferrisomatia > Deferrisomatales > Deferrisomataceae > Deferrisoma > Deferrisoma palaeochoriense. The sequence goes on along the minus strand of NZ_BAAHXI010000129.1, from coordinate 2,435 downwards.
GTCGTCCGCTGTCCCTGAACATTTCAAGCCACTCCCCGTTCCGGAGATCCCGGACCAGACCTTCGGAGAGCAGCACCTCCTTGAGCGGCTGGAGATAGGCTCGACCCAACTCTTCGCTCGGGTATGAGGTGGCGTCGAACACGTCCGGTGTAATCGCGTAATCGGCCAGCAGCGGCATCAGAAGATCTCCCGCAGACCTTCCTCGAAAAATCCCCCGGGCCAAGCCTTGACCAGCTCGCCCCGCTCGTTGAGGGGCATCTCCCTCACGATGCTCCTAGGCCCGTCAGGCTCGACAAAGAGCACCATCACGTGCTCCGAACGTACTTCAGGCACCCCTTCCGGCAACTCTCCGTCGAAGGTTTCGCGCATGCGGCGCATGATGCGCAACAGCAGGTGCTCGCTGTGGGTCTCGATCAACAGCGTGTTTTCAGAACCCCCGAGGGCCGATTCGATCAACACGTCGCCGAGTTCGGCCTGAAGGGCGGGGTGGAGATGGATCTCCGGTTGTTCGATTGCAAGGAGTTTCTCCCTGGACGCATAAGCCGCGACCAGTACCGGGAGCACTTGGCTCACCCCAATCCCGACATCCCGGTGGCTGACCGGTGTGCCTGATCGCTTGTCCACGAGAACGAGGTCCTGAAGCGACTCGCCGCGGTCCTTTACCATCTCAGCGGTCCAGCGCTTCGTGAGTTCCTCCACATCCGTTACCGCGGCCACGAGATCCTCCACTTCGGGGAAGGTCGCTTCCGCCGCGGCAGGATCCATCTCGGAAAGTTGCTCGGCCAGGTCTATGGCCAGATCCTTCAGGCTGGCGTCCTCGTCCGCCTGAAGGCGCCGGAGCATCTCGGCGGCCAGATCGTGGAGGGCTTTGGCAGCCTTCTCGGGAAGTTCCCCCTCGACCGCGGTCGCCGGGAGAAGATCACGCACCTCCAGCTCGTAGGGTGTCTTCAATCGATCCGGATCGCCGAGCCATGCGTTCACGCGGCGGCGGACGTCCTCGCGCGTGCGGACGACGTCCCACGCGTAACCTCCGCCAGCGAACCAGTTGGGATCGTGCTGCTGGGAGAACGCCAAGTGTCTCGGGGGATAGGAGCGCAGCGGGCCGAGGTAGCGGAGCCGTCGAATCTCGTATTCGAGAGATGACGCGAGACCGTCCACAATCTCGCGCAACGCGCGAGGCAGGAAAAGCCTCGCGGCCCGGGCCAGGTCGGCGGCCCGGCGGCCGCGGCTCACGGGCACCAGATCTGCGGCTTGCCACGTGTCGGTTTCCCCAGTTGATGCGTCCTCCTGAATGCGAGGGAAAAGTGCCGGCGTCTTCGCCGCGATGCTTGGTACCAGTGCGTCAAGAACCTCGCGGAGCGCCGCCAGATCTTCGTCGCGGATTTCCTCGGTGGTGGTGGCAAGCATGAGCAGCGCCCGGAAAAGTTCGCGAAACACCCGGTGTCCGTGCTCAAGGCGATCGAGCCGCAAAACCCCTCCGGCGCGCGCGCTCATCGCGAGCAGCGGTTGGCCGTCCACCTCCACGGAAAACCGCTCGACCCGCGCCCCCCCTCCCGCATTTGTCGCCCGATCGCCGAAAGGCGTTGCCTGATCGCTCGCAAACCCCGAACCCACGGCCAACTCGACCACCACCTTTCGAGCGGTGCGCAACAGCTCCCCCACTCTGCCGGAAAGCTTTCCGGGATCGATCTCGAAGGCTAGCTCCACCTGCCGTCCTCGATCTCGCCGGTGCACGTACTGACGGAAACCGCCGAGGTCGATCGACTCGCCGCCGATCTGCGTGCGCTGGACGTCCAGTTCTCCGGTTTCCACGGCGTGGTGCGCCAGCGCGAGCGCGTGGAGGATGCTCGACTTCCCGGCGCTGTTGGCGCCGTAGACGAGCGTGATGGGCCGAAGCGGTACGCGCTGGGACGCGGCGAAAGCCTTGAAGTTGGCTATACGCAGAGCGGTGAGGGTCATGCCAGGTACTCCGGTCGCGCGTCCTGCAGGTCCTGCCAGTCCTGTCGATCGCTCCGGTGCCTTCGTCCGAAAGGCGGCGATGTGTCCCAATTGACCTCGCTAGCGAGTTTTCGGAGCCAAGGGTCTAGGTTGTTTGCCCACTCCACGAGCACCGAGAGCCCCGAAGGCGGAGGCAGGGGGGATTGTGCGTCTGCGCTCATGAGCTGCGCTCCTTCCGGTCCGCTATGACCTTGCCCACTCTCTTGAACAGCAGGCTTACGAACGCAAGCCGCTCAATGGCGTCCATGGCCGACATCTGCTCGACATCGCCGTGGCTGTAAAGATTCCTCATGCCGGACATGGCCCCCATGGTGAGGAACTTGAATCCTTCCTGCTCGCTCCGATCGTTCGCCGTCTCCAGGGCGTTGAGGGCGATGGGCGGCGGGTCACCGCCAAAAGCCCTCGCCATGAGGTCGCGCCCGAAGGTCGTATGGTCG
>NZ_BAAHXI010000128.1:0-3823 GCF_054656955.1 Deferrisoma palaeochoriense | reverse complement strand
ACGGCCAAATCTCGAATTTCCGGACGGACACTAGTTGGGTGCTTTTAGCATAGTGAAGGTTGAAGATGCGCCTCTTGATTTTTTTGGATGAGCTCTATTTTAGAACAGCGAATGGTTACGCATCGCCGTTCAACGCAGGGCGCTTTCTTCTTGGGTTGGCTGAACGCCACGAACTCATCTTTTCGTTCCCGGTAGCGGACGAACAGGTGGATCGGGTTCGGTACACCACGCGGATTCCTGCGGATACAGAAGTTGTCCCGTTGTCGGAATGGCGATCCACCGCTGGTTACGCTCGCAGACATTGGCCGTGTCACCGTGAGGTGAAAAAGCGACTCGGCTCTATCATGTCAACGGTCGATGCTGTGTGGTTGCGGTTGCCCTCTTTGGCGGGGTTGGCTGTCGGTAATCTTGCCCGCCGCGAAAACCTTCCGGTGTTGATGCATATGGCTGGTGATATTCGGTACGCCTTTAAAGGGTCGAAATACCGGGGTTGGACCAAGCGACTGGCTGCGATATTGGGACAGTTTATACACGTACAGTTCCGGAGTCTTGCCGGCTACCGGAGGGCCCGCGTGTTCTGTACTGGGCATGCGTTGCTGGAAGCCTTCGATTCTTATAAGCCTTGGTTTTTCTTGGATTCAGAAGTCGAACCGGAGAAATCTGTCCCGAACAAATCACGCGCTCGGCGGTTTCTTTACGTTGGCCGTCTGCTGGAAAGCAAGGGGATTCTTCTGCTTCTGGATGTCTGGCGCCATCTGGAATCTGATGTGGAGTTGCACGTGGTGGGGTATGGTGACGAGGCGGATGCTGTATTACGGGAGGCGGAAAGGGATGTGCGCGTCCGGTTTCACGGGTTCAAGGAGGGAGAAGAGTTGGCGGATGTTTACAGAAGTTCTGACGTGTTGATTTTGCCTACGAGCAGCTACCCGGAAGGTTTCCCACGGGTGATTTCAGAGGCCTGGGCTTTCGGTCTTGCGGTTATTGCCACGGATGTTGGGGGCATCCGAGGGATAGGCAAGGATAGAGACAATATTATCTTTGTTAACCCGGGGTCGAAAGAGGAACTGGAATCGGCGGTTCGTGAGATTGCTCGCAATGATGCTCTTTTCCAACACCTTTCACGAAACGGCTATTGTACTGCGGAACGGGTGTCGAGGAGTCGGATGCTTGATTTGATTCATGAAGTTCTTTGCGATGTTGTGGACGGAAGAGGCTTTTAAAAATGCATTACTCTTTTTTTGAAAGACGCTTGGCAAGAATTTTGGATGGGGCACCGCGGCTGCGTCAGAGGGTGAAGCACATTTATCAATACCTTAACTACGTTGTGGCAAGCGAACGTTCTACGGCCGTTCTGAACCCGGTTTGTGATCTGTCGCCGGTTGTTGAGGTAAATGACCCGTGCGGATCCTTTTTTTTCGGTTATTACGACAAGAGGCCTTGGTCGGCATGTGGTAGATACTATCTTTTGCATTCCCAGTCAAGGAAATGCCGACAGGCGGTTCAACTGGTTTGTAGTGACTTGGATACGAAGCGGTTCGGTTCTTTTGCAAGAAGCAGTGCCTGGAACTTTCAGCAGGGTTCCATGCTTCAGTGGTTGCCTGGGCAGGATGATTTGGTGATATTTAACGACGTTGAGGACCGCAAATTAGTAGCGAAAGTTATGAATCCGTTCACGGGAAGAAATTATAGAGTGTTGGATGCGCCGGTTCAGTCGGTTAGCCCAGATGGACGAATCGCGTTGGCTATCAACTATAAGAGGCTTTTCCGGCTCCGACCGGAATACGGTTACGCACCCGACGTTGAGAACTTCGCCCCCGACATGGAACTCGGGGAGGATGGCATTTGGAAGATGGATCTCGGATCGGGGCGGGTAGAACTTATTATTTCCTTGCACCAGCTCATCGCGTACCGAACGAGAGACGATATGGCGGAAGCCGAACACAAGGTCAACCATTTGGTGGTATCGCCGAGCGGGGATCGCTTCGCATTCATGCACCGTTGGATCGGTCCGAAAGGGAAATTCTCTCGCCTTTACACGGCGAATTGTGACGGGACAGAACTTTGTCTCCTGGCCGATGACCGGATGGTTTCCCACTATGCGTGGAAGAACCGACATCAGTTGCTCGCCTGGGCCAGGAAAGAGCCGTACGGGGATCATTACTTTCTCTTTGAAGATCGATCAGATCGTTTCGAGATTATTGGGGAAGGGATGTTGGACCGTTTCGGAGACGGCCACCCGAGCTTTTCTCCCGACGGGCGCTGGATCGTTACGGATACGTACCCGGATCGGGCCCGCATGCGTAGTCTTTTGCTTTTCGACACTCTTGGGAATCGCGTGATTCTTGTGGGTCGATTTTTTGCACCTTGGGATTTTGATGGGCCAACACGCTGCGATCTGCACCCGCGTTGGCACCCCGAAGGAAGGAGTATCTCAGTCGATTCGGCTCATGAGGGAGTTCGGAAGAGTTATATAATTGATGTGGAGAAGGTAGTGAAAAATGGAAAAACATAGACACAGGGGTTGTGGTTCTACTGACGCCGAGGAGAAAAAACTTCCGCGGGTAAGCTTGATAATTGTTGTTCGGAACGAACGAAACTGGGTAAAAGGAGCAATAGAATCCCTAGTGGGCCAAGATTACCCGCGAGAGTTATTGGAGATCGTTCTGGTCGACGGAATGTCTGAGGACGGGACGAGGGACGAACTCGAAAAAGCATGCGCACATTTGAGAAAGGAGGGTTGGGCGGTTAAAGTGTTGGAGAACCCGGCCTTGATTCTGGCTACTGGGTGGAATGTCGCGATTCGTGCAGCGGGTGGTGATGTGGTTTGTCGCATTGACGCTCACAGCGAACTGTACCCGGATTACGTCCGAAAGGGCGTCGATATCCTTAATCTGTGCCGCGGGGAAAATGTCGCCGGAGTTGGAGGCGTTTTGGAACATTATGGGCGCGGGGTTCTGGGTGGGGCAATAGCGGAACTTTTAGCGTCTCGTTTTGCGGTGGGGAACTCCCCTTTTCGGACGGACAAAAAGAAAAGACCTCGATTTCGTGAATGTCGGGAAACGGATACCGCTGTCTACGCTTTGTATCCCAAGCGATTGTTTAATGAGGTCGGGTATTTCGATGAAGAGTTAGTACGAAACCAGGATATAGAATTTCATCTACGAGTAAAAATTAAAGGTTATCGTTTTTTGACTTGCCCTCAGATGCGGGTGAAATATCATGTGCGGAATACGTTGGGCGCGTTAGTGAGAAAGGCGTTTCTTGATGGGTACTGGACGGCGATATCTGGAAATGCCTTCCTTAGGCATCGCATGCCCGCAATTTTTGTTTCTTATGTCGTTCTCTATGTGTGTATGTTGAGCGTTCGGTTGCTGGAAGTGAAAAATTGGTGGCTTTGGATGGCGCTGAGCATGCCGCTTTTGTTTTATTTGGTTTTGGACGTGATATGTTCAATAAAGGATGCGTCGGGGTTGAACAAAGTTGTTCTCTTGTGGTTGTTTCCTATTTTTCATGTATCTTACGGCATTGGGTCCCTGAAGGGACAGTTTTCTCGTATGGGTAGGTTGTTCTTAGAGGCAAACGGTGCTTAGGTCGAATAGATAGTGTCTCCGTGGCACTTTTCACTAGTTGAAGAACGTCGGGTCTGAACCTTCGACGCTCCAAAGTGTGCGGAACCCCTTTGGGGGGAGTTCTTTCGTGCGTAGAGGGAGTCAAGGGGATCGGTTGCGGGTCCTACAAAGAGGGATTTACGGTTACATGAGCGAGAAATTCCTTGCGTGCAACTGTGACAACCCTGTTTGGAAGGTGAAGAGGGCTCGTGTGC
>NZ_BAAHXI010000127.1:0-4020 GCF_054656955.1 Deferrisoma palaeochoriense | reverse complement strand
AGGCTACGGCTCCCACCTCAAAGCCACCACGGGCGAAACCCTCTCCAACGCCACGAACTGGGACGCCCAGTGCAACAAGTGCCACTCTGGCCACTCGGGTCCGGTAGCCGTGCCACTTCCGCCCGCGAGCTGGAACAACCGTACGGACGGGTCGGGCACCACGATGAACATGCAGACCCAGCTCGGCATCGACTACACCTCGCACAACGGGATCTACCTGGGCGGCACGGCCACCTCGGGGTCCACCGAGGCCGAGATCTGCTGGAACTGCCACGCCTCGAACGGGGTGAGCGAATGGGGCGTGAACAACAACGCGAACACCGGGTCCATGGTTTATGACTACGGGAGCCTTTCCACCCCGAACTGGACCACGGCCACCTGGACGAGCGCCAACTTCTCGTACAAGTCGGGAGCGATCCAGTCCACCCATTCCGCCAACTTTACCGCGGGCACGAGCACCGTGTCGGGCTCGGCCTACAACTACACCGAGACCAAGGACGCGGTGGGGAACATCCGGTGCTCCTACTGCCACGACGTGCACGACCTCAACAAGGCCAGCAGCGACACCGTGTCCGGGCAGCCTTACCTGCGGGGATCGTGGAAAGGAAACCCCTACCCGGAGGACGGGGCGCCCTACGGGCCCTATGATCGGTACAGTTGGACCAACATGTTCGGCCCGGTGCCCCGGGGAGTAGCACAAAACATCGCTGGCGGATACCAAATCGACCAGAATAACGGTAGCCCGGCGTCCGGGTGGACTCTCTCGGACAGCGCCGGGCTGTGCACGTTGTGCCATGGGACAAATGTGGACGAGATGGACTGGCGGGTTGGAGAAGGGCTTTGGGTGGGGACCAACGGCCATTCGGCCGCGGCCGTGGGGGGAACGGGGGCAAACAAGTTCAATCTTTACAACCCGGACGTTCGGGGCGAAGGAACGACGCACACCCACCCGCATATGGGGTACCAGTCGACCCAATGGGCGTACAGCCCAAACCGGATGTTCGGTTTACGCCACGCCTACGACGCCAGAACCTATCCCCTTTCGAACCCCAGCCTCGCCACAACCTACATAACCGGCGACAGCGACATGGGGGTCACGCCTTTCATATGGAATCCGGACGCCGGGCAGTCCGCTTGGTGCTACCAGTACTTTTATTGGTCTGTGAACTTTGATACGACCGCCCCTCAGTACCCATATCATAAATTTCCGTGCTCAAAGTGCCATAATCCCCACGCGTCACGCCTTCCGAAATTGATGATCACGAACTGCCTGGATGGGATCCACAACACGTGGGACGACACGTTTTCGGTAGACCCGGATTGGACAAGTGGAAAAACGTACGTCGGCAGCTCATACGTGGATTTTGACTGGTCCACCTCCGGGTTGATGAGCGCGAGCGTGCAGGCGGCCGGGAAGAACAGGGAGCTTTTCTATGCGAGAAGCGCGCAGAACTGCCATCGCTTCGTGGATGCCGACGAAGACAACGTGATGGACGCCGGAGACGAGCCGGGCTGGAACAAGGTGACGCCATGGTGAGGAGGTCACATTCGCGCCGCATGCCCATGTTCCTGGCGGTGGCCCTCTGTACTTTCTGGGCCGGGTCTGCTCCGGCGGAAACGTTGGAGATTCCCATCCAAAAAGGGGCCCTGCCAGCATCTGTTCGGTGCGTGGGGGGCGTGCTCGACCGGGGGTGGCGGGCGCTTTCCCTTGCGGATACCCGCGAGACGCGGGAGTTCCTTTCATTCCCCGCGGCCCGTCTCGACCGAAACGGGGGGGCTCTGACCCTCCACCTCCGGCGCAGCGATATTCCCCTGGGTTCCCGGCGCATGGTTCACGACGCCCTGTTGGAATGGATGGCCCCCGACGGGCGCCCCCTTTTAATCCTTTCGGCAGTGTGGAACCACCCCTGGTTTCCGGGGAAACTGGTCCTCGAGTTTGCCGGCCAGCGGGTGTGGGGAGACTACTTCCTGGCAGACGCCCCCAGGCCGGGGGAACCGGTGCAGGTGCGCGTGGAATGGGGTCGGTCTTCCCGCGAGAATCGGGTGCGGGTGAACGGTGCCCTTGTCAAGGGTGTGCGTGCCGACGGCACCCCGGAACTTGAGGGGGAGGGAAGCAGGCGTCCGTATAAGGACCTCGCGAGCAACGCCTCGAATATCGTCGTCGGAATGGAGTTGGATCCCCAGGTGCCCCGCGGGGGGTTCTCCCCTTTATGCCATCTGTGGGTGGAGAGAATCGCCGTGGAGAGCGGCGAGGACACTCTGCCATGGGTTGTTTCGCTGGGTTCCGAACGCCGCCTCTACGGCGTGGGCCAGGAGATCGGCGTGACGCTCCGGGGCGCGGCGGACAAGGCGGCTTCGTTCACGATCGCCGGGGTAGCCGAGAACGTCCCCATGACCGAGGTGGACCACGGGGTGTACGTGGGCCGGGTCGCCGTGCCCGAGGGCGTAAACGGCACCTTCGCCCTCACGGGGACCCTGACCGACCCGGCCACGGGGGAGACGGCGAGCCTCGCCGGGCCCGCGATCACGATTGACACGACGGCGCCCGAGCCGGTGCCGGCGGGCCGGATCCTGGCCTCGTCGCCCTGGCCCGGGGAGATCGAGGTCTCCTGGCAGGCAAGCCCCTCGGCCGACGTGGACCGCTACGAGATCTTCCGGGGGGAGGGGGCCGACCCGGATTTCTCCGGCGCCCCGTATGACACCACCCGGAAACTCTCCTTCACCGACACCGCCGTGGTGCCGGGCCTCCCATACCGCTACGTCGTGGTGGCCGTGGACCGGGCCGGGAACCGGAGCGCCCTGAGCGAGATCGTCTCGGCCGAGGCGGCCCCCGGGGAGGGCCCGGCGATCACGGCGGTGACCGTGGAGCCCCTCGGGAAGCCGGCGAAGCCGGGCGAGACCGTGACCGTGACGGTCGTGGCCCAGAGCGGGGCCACGGTGACGGCGGACCTGGGCACGTTGGCACAAGGCCTACCCCTCATGGAGGAGGGCCGCACGGGCCGGTACACCGGCACCTACACCGTGACCGACGCCGACGTGGGCCCCACGAAGGCGCTCCACCGGGTGGTGGTGCACGTGGCGGACGCCTACGGGTCGGCCGACCGGGCCGGACCGGAACTCGCCGTGGTGGGCCTGGACACCCTGAACGACACGACCCCGCCGGTCATCGCCTCGGCCGAGCACGACGGGTTCGCCGTGGCGGGCTTTAGCGGCAAGCTCGTGGCGGGCGACGTCTTGACCGTGACCCTCACCGGCGAACCCGGCGGCCACGCCACCTTCAACCTCGGGGGCGTGGCCCAGAACGTTCCGATGACCGAGGAGACACCGGGGACCTACCGGGGCACCTACACCGTGGGGTGGGACGACGAGGGCGTGGACGTGCCGGTGGTCGTGCACCTGGCAGACGACGCCGGGAACGTGACGACCCAGCCGGCGGGCCGGCCGGTATCGTTCGACACCCGGGTGCGGCTCTTCGTCACGGCCCGGGACGGGCTCCTCCCGGCGGACCAGAAGAGCACCACCCGGCTCACCGTGAAGGCGGAGAACGCGAACGGCGACCCCGTGTCGGGCCACGAGCTTGCGCTCACCCTTTCCACCACCGAGGAGTACACGGGCGTGGTGGGCGGGGGCCGGCTCGAGGACAAAGAGGCCCGGCTCGACGACGTGGACGACGTGGAGGTGAAATGGGGCGGGGTGACCGACGCCTTTGGCGAGGTCACGGCCACCTACACGGCGGGGTTTGCGGCGAAGACGGCCCTGATCGTGGCGAAGGACCTCACCACGGGCGACGTGGGCGCGGGGTGGCTCCACACCTACGTGGCCTCCACCGTGGCGATCGAGCTCTACCCCCGGGCCCAGCGGGGCCTGGAGGACCGGGCCGTGCTCACCCTCACGGCCGAGCCGGAGAAGCTCACGGCGGACGGCCGCTCCACGAGCCGCGTGAAGGCGAAGCTCCTGGACCTCCAGGGGAACCCCATCGAGGGGGCCCGGGTGCGGTTCGCCCTGGGGAACGAGAACGGC
>NZ_BAAHXI010000126.1:0-4027 GCF_054656955.1 Deferrisoma palaeochoriense | reverse complement strand
CCAATATTTTACAAACATCAACGCTCAAACGAATTTGGGGTTTTTGTGGTGTGGGGTTTTTTTTTTTTTTTAGGGGGGGGGGGGGGCCCGGGGGGGGGGGGGGGGGGGGTGGGGGGGCGGGCCCGCAACAACGGCCCCCCTCACCCCGGCCCTCTCCCCCTCGGGGGGAGAGGGAGACAGACGGCACGGGCTTCCTACCGGCACGAAACGGTTCCCCCTCCCCCGGTGGGAGGGGGACAGGGGGAGGGGGGTAGCAACGACGGCCCTCCGCTCACTCCCCGTGGCAGCCCCCGCACTCGTAGGGCGCCTTCTTCCCCTCCTTCTCGTTCACCTCGGCGTGGCACCCCCGGCACAGCCCGTGGAACGCCTTGAAGAGCGTGGGGATCTTCGCAACCCCGAGCTTCTTCTTGAGGGCCGTGTACTTCTCGGCGTACCCGTCTTCGCGGTTCGAGAGGTGGCAGTCGTGGCACAGCCCCTCGTGCTGGAGGTTCAGGTGGCAGCCTTTGCAGTCGGTTTGGTTGCGGCGGATCATCGCGATGTTGTGGTGGCACCGGTCGCACTCCACGCCCCACTCCTCCACGTGCTGCCGGTGGGGCAGCACCACCACGCCCCGCCGGGCTCGCGGCAGTTCCACCTCGTCCCGCAGCGCCCAGGCCGAGCCCGCCACGGCCACGGCCGCCAAAGCGATCCACGCCGCCGCTTTCCTCATCGTTTCCCTCCTTCGCGCCATCGGCCCCAACGAGAACAAAAGGCCCCCCGCCGAAACGAGGGGCCCTTCTATCAAGCCGACGGCCGGGGGGTCAACCGGCCACGATGAGTTCTTCCAGGCGCCGCTTGGGCACGTGGTGCACGCCTTTCTCGTCGCGCCAGTACCGGACGTCGCCGCCGGGCTCCAGGTCCTCGATCACCACGGTCTCGGCGGGCTTGCCGAGCGCAAGCACGAGCCGGATGAAGAGGTGCTCCGGGATCGCAAGGGCTTCGCGCAGCCGGTCCTTCTGGATGGCGCCGATCATGCAGCCCCCGAGGCCGCGCTCCACGGCGCCCAGGAGCATGGTCTGGGCGGCGATGCCGTCGTCGCACCACCAGTCCTTGGCGATCCGGGTGTCCACGGTGATCACGATGTAGGCCGTGGGCCGCTCCCCCGGGCCGGGACCGGGCCAGTCCTTGAGGTAGGCGGCCCAGGCCAGGCACGGGAAGATCTTCGCGTTGGTCTCGGGGTCGCACGACAGGATGTAGCGAAGCGGCTGGCGGTTCGCGGCCGAGGCCGTGTGGCGCGCGAGATCCACCAACTCCACCAGGGTGTCCCGGCCGATGCGGTGCGACTCGTCGAACCGCCGGTAGCTCCGGTTTCGGAGCACCAGTTCCCGCAGATCGCTCATGGGGTCCCTCCGTTTCCGGTGTCCCGGGGGATGTGGGGCAGCGCGAGGAACGTGCCCGTGGCGTGCCCCACGAGCTCCCCGTTCTCGTCCCACAGGTACATCTGGGCCACGTCCTGGCGCTTTCCGGGCTTTAGAACCTCCCCCACGGCCCGCAAGGCCACCCGGATCGCCGGCCGCAGGAAGTGAACCGACATCTCCGACGTGGCGATCCAGCACGGCTCGGGCCGGGCCACGGCGCAGGCGAACCACCCCGCCGAGTCGAGGAGCGTCGCGTACACCCCGCCGTGGACGCCGCCGAACCCGTGGTCGAGGCCCGGGTTGTAGGGCAGGGTGATCACGGCCCGGTCGTCCTCGTCGAACGAAAGCCGCATGCCGAAGGTGCGGGCGATGGCGGCCCGCTCGTGAAACAGCTCCAGGAGTTCCCGCCTGCGTTCCGCCCGATCCATGCCGTCCTCCGCGCCGGGGCGGGCCGCTCTGGCGTGGGGCTCCAACGAAAAAGGCGACCCGCGAGGGTCGCCATTGTGTCACGTTCCGGAGGTGTGGTGCCAGGGCGGGGAGAAAAAGGGAGGGGCGGACCTCCGTGTCCTTCCCGCCCGGACGGGGCGCGGCCGAAACCTCCGTGTCCGGCCCGGGGGCGGCCCCGCCCATCCTGTCGTCAACCCACGGATCGGCAGGCCCCACCCCGGGCTTTAGGGGGCTTGGCGAAAAAATCGAAGGCCCCGGCTCAAGCGCGGGCGCGCCCCGGCCGATCGGAAACCCGTTTCCCAGTCGCTACAGGGAGTTCGGTCATGGAGATCCGCCGCACCGTGCAGGCCATCCTCAAAAGCCGCATCTGCCCCCCCGACCAAGCCATGGAGCTCCTGCGGCTCCTCCAGGCCCGCGAGCCCACCGGGGAGGAGCGCGAGGCGCTGGACCGGCTCCGCGAGGCCCTGGAATCCGGGGAGGTCCGGGTGCCCGCGGCCGGGCGCTACCGGAACATCATGGAGGAGCTCGTGTGGGCCGAGGTGGAGCGCCGCTGCGAGGACCCCGAGGTGCTCCGGGCCGTGCGCACCAACCTCCACGACATCATGGCCTACGCCCTGAACCGGCTGCCGCCCCTTTACGCCACGAGCCTCGAGGGCGCCTCGTTCCAACGGCGCCGGGCCCAGGAGGCCCTGGCCGATTTCGTGGCCCTGCGGGTCGAGGAGGCCATCGCCACCACGGCCCACCGGCCCGACTGGCACCCCGAGCGCCTGCCCCTGGCCGACGACCCGGCCCCCCGGCTCCTGGACGTGCTCCGGCACCTCGGGAGAGAATCGGGGAGCGGCACGGGGCCCTCCGACTGACCCCACAGGCGCGGGGCGACCTTCCAATAGGTTCGGCTAGGCGGCGAAGAACACTTGGGATCCCAACGCCATCGCGCCGGCCAACCCGTGGGAGCGGCTGCCGTGTCAGGGATCAGAATTCAGAGGACAGATATCAGAAACCCCCTGTCCTCTGTCTTCTGTCCTCTGGCACCTGACACGGTCCTTTGGTCCGGCCTCGGCGGCCCACGCGGACAGTTGTTGTTCCTGCAAACAGGACGCTTTGCGGCCTACCGCCGATTTTCTCCTCTCACATCGAGGTTCCCCGTGCGCAGGGTGACGGTTCTCCCCCTTCTTGCCTTGACCCTGGCCGCCGGCGCCTGGGCCCAGCCCCGGCCCGGCCCCCCGGCCGGCGGAATCCACGGCCGCATCGAGGCCGGGGCGGGAGCATTTTGGACCACGGATCAACTCGCGGCCTCGGGGAAGAACCGTCACACCGGCGGCCTCGACGCCCCCGCCGACCCGTTCGTGCGGGCGCTTCCGGTCGGCCTCTTCGACCTGCGGTGGGCCGTGCCGGGCACCGGGGTGACGCTCCACGCCGGCACCCCCTTGGAGACCGAGGGGCCGCCGGGCCTCGCGGTCGGCGCCGAGGCAGAAACCCGAGCGGGATCGGTGGATCTTTCGGGCGTGTGCCAACCGTTCCGGAGCGTGTGGAAGGACCCCTATCTCGCCGACGAGGCCCGGGAGAAAACCCCGGCCCCCACCTACGGCCTTCGGCTTCGCTGGGGCGGCCTGATCGGCTCGGCCTGGTCCGCCGAATACCGGGTCACCTGGAGCCGGGTCGAGGACGACCGGGCCGGCGGACGCTTCGAGGAACTGCGACGGGAGGCCGTGGAGCACGTCGCGCGCCTGGAGCGGGAGATCCCCCTGGGCCGGGCGACCCGGCTCGTGCCCTCGGCCGGCTACGCCTGGCGCCAAGCCGAAGGGTCCGCCGAGCGATCCCAGGGGCCGCGGCTGGGGCTTTCGTTCCGCCGGTTCACCCGGGCCTACACCCTGCTCCTGACCGCAACCCTGGGATGGGACGCCTACGCCGACGACCACCCCGTGTTCGGCACCCGCCGCCGCGACCTCACCTACGGCGCGTTCGGGGTCGTTTCGGTCCCCATCGCCCGCAGCCGCCGGTATTTCACCTCGCTCCTCGCCGGCGCCTTCCGCCGCGAGTCCAACATCGCGTTCCTGGACGCGACGAGCCTTCTCGGGGGAGTCACCCTCGGGGTGAGGTTCTGAGGGGCCCCCCGCCTTCGACGCCACGGGGCCCACGAACACCAGCGCCGGCCCCGCCGCCTCGCCCGGCACCTGCACAAT
>NZ_BAAHXI010000125.1:0-4046 GCF_054656955.1 Deferrisoma palaeochoriense | reverse complement strand
TCTAATAGTGGCACTTCCGGCAGAACGCCTTCTGGGCGTCGTCGTTTTCCAGGATGTTCGCCCGGCTCACGTCGGCCGTGGCGTGGGGGGCGTGGCAGCTCGTGCACCCCAGGGGCCGTCCGGGGCTGGAGGGGTCCACCTCGGCCTCCACGGGATGGCCGGCGATGGGGTGGCCGCGGCCACTGCCGGCCACGTCGGGGTGGCAGCCGGCGCAGAAGGCGTTGCCCTCGCCCGCGGTGAGCACCTGGGTCTTACCGCCGTGGGGGTCGTGGCACCGGGTGCAGGGCACCGGGCCGTGGAGGCCCCGTTCCACCGGCAGGGGCAGGGTGTCGGCGTGGCACAGGAGGCAGAGCTTCGGCGGGGTCTCCCGGAGCATGGCCTGGGTTCTGCCGCCATGGGGGTCGTGGCACACCAGGCACCCGCCGGCCGCCACCGGGCCGTGCACATACTCCTTGCCGCCCAGGACCCGGGCCAGGAAGTTCTCGTGGCAGGTGCCGCACCCGGCCGCCTGGGAGGTGGGAAGGGCGAACCGGGCCGGCCGGTACTCGGGGGCGTGGCACATGAAGCAGGCGTACACCGCCGTAGGCCCGTGAAGATGGGGCGCCGACTCTACGCGGGGGTGGCAGGCCCCACACACCTTCCCGGCCGGGGCCATGGGCTGGTCGGGCACGGTCTCGTAGGTCTCGGGCAGGTTGTGGCAGCCCGAACAGGTGGCCTCCCGCTCCTTTGTGTGGAACGCGTAGGGCTTCTCGCCCACCGCGGTGCGCAGGGAGTACGGGGGCACGTAGGTCACCGTGAACGAAAGCCGCACCTTCTCGTCGGCCGCCCGCACCACCTCGAACCGGTTCCGGCCCTCCTCAAGGGGCACCCGCACGTGGTGGAGGTCGTAGTCGTTGCCCGGCACCGGGGTCCCCTTCGCGTCGAGCGGCTTTCCCCCGGCCCGCAGGAACGCCTGCTCGCCGGCGGGCACCGTGTAGACCACGAGCACCTCGGGGGCATGGACGACCCCGCTGGGGGCCGGGGCGAGGAGGGCGGGCACGTCGGCCCGGGCGAGGGACGCGCAGGCGAGCAGCAGGCTTAGGGACAGGACGAACGAGGATCGCATGGGGCACTCCGGGTCGAGACGATGTCGCCAGGGTTCACACGGGTTCGTATCGGCACGGGCCCCCCGGCGCATGAGCGGTTGACCGGGTTTTCGGGTTCCCGTTAGAGTACAAGCCGTTATCCGCGGGGGCCCCGGAGCGAGGAGGGTTTGGATGGCGCGTATCCTGATCGTAGACGACTCGCCCACCATGCGCCAGCTCCTCGCCGCCTGCCTCACGCCCCTCGCGGCCGAACTCGCCGAGGCCTCCACCGGGCTCGAGGCCGTGGAACGGCTCACCATCGAGCCCTTCGACCTCGTGTTCCTCGACATCAACATGCCCGACATGGACGGGGTCGAGGTGGTGGCCTTCCTCAAATCCCACCCCTCCCTGGCCCGGGTGCCCGTGGTCATGGTGACCACCCGGTCCGACCCGGGGCTCCGGGACCGGCTCCTGGCCCAGGGGGTGAACCGGTACATCACCAAGCCCTTCGAGCCCGACCAGGTGCTCGAGGCGGCCCGGGAACTCCTGGCGGCGGAGGCGTAGCGCCCGATGGCCGGCCCCGACGTCTCCCAGGCCCTCGCGCGGTACTTCGAGGAGGTGGCGGAGCTCGTCCAGAACGCCCAGGGGGCCCTGCTGTCCGTCGAGTCGTCCATCGCCGAGGGCGACCTCGACGTCCCGAGCCTCTACACCCTCTACCGCGCCATGCACACGATCAAGGGGCTCTCGGCCATGGTCGAGGCCAAGGCCCTGGTGCGGCTCGCCCACGGGCTCGAAACCGTGCTCCAGGAGCTCCACGCGAACGAGGAGACCCCGTCCCGGGAACTCCTCGACCGGCTGTTCGAGGGCCTTTCGCTCCTGGAGCGCCTGGTGGAGCGGTTCCGGGGGGGGGAGGCCGAGTCCGACGAGGTGGACCCGTTTCTCGAGGCGGTGCGGCGCGCCCGGGCCGGGGAGCCCGAGGCCGGGGCCGAGCCCGCGAAGGGCGGCGGGGCCGGGGGCCTGGATCTCCCGGAGGAGCTCCTGGCGAAGCTCTCGGGCTACGAACAACGCAAGGCCCAAAAGCGCGTCGAGGCGGGCGAGGGGCTCTACCTCCTGGAGCTCGTGCCCGATAAGGACAAGGTGGCCCGGGGGGTCACCATCAACGCGGTGCGCGCGGCGCTGGAGGAGCGGGGGGAGCTCTTGGGCGCGGTGCCGGTGGCCGAGCCGGGCAAGGGGCTCAAGTTCTTGCTCGCCGCGGTGTCGGCGCGGCCCCTGGACGAGATCCTCGCGGCCTGGAAGGGCGACGTGTCGGGGCGCGTCGTCCGGCCGCCCAAGGCGAGCGCGCCCGCCCCGGCGGCCCCGAAGCCCTCGGCCGCCCGGCCCGGGGCGCCGAAACCCCGGGAGACGATCCGGGTGCCCGCCGGGCGCCTCGACGAGATGCTCCGGCTCGTGGGCGAGCTCGTGGTGGACAAGAACCGCCTGTGGGGGGCCCTGGGGCGGGTGGGGGACCTGCCGCCCCGCCGGCTCCGGAACCTCTTCGAGGAGTGCCTCCGGGGCCTCGACCGCACCGTGCGGGAGCTTCGCGACACGGTCACCACGGCCCGGCTCGTGCCGGCGGCCGAGCTCCTGCAGCGGGTGCCCCTGATCGCCCGGGAGGCGGCCCGGGTGCAGCGCAAGGAGGTGCGCACCGTGCTCGAGGGCACCGAGGTCGAGGTGGACAAGGCCGTGGTGGAGCGGCTGGCCGAGCCCCTGGTGCACCTGGTGCGAAACGCCGTGGACCACGGCATCGAGCCGCCGGCCGAGCGGGAGCGGGCCGGGAAACCCAGGGTGGGCACCCTCACGGTGGCCTGCCGGGCCGAGGGGGAGGAGGTGGTGGTGGAGGTGGCCGACGACGGCCGGGGCATCGACCCCGAGGCCGTGCGGGCCAAGGCCCGGGGCCTGGGCATCCCGACCCCGCCCGGGCCCCTGGCCGGGGACGCCCTGATCCAGCTCCTGTGCGCCCCCGGGTTCACCACCCACGCGAAGGCCGACGAGCTGGGGGGACGGGGGGTGGGCATGGAGGCGGTGTGGCACGGGGTCAACGCCCTGGGGGGCCGGCTGGGGCTTAGGACCGATCTTGGCCGGGGCACCGCCTGGACCCTGCGGGTGCCCCTGACGCTCACCATCGCCGAGGTCGTGCTGGTGCGGGTGGGCCCCGAGACCTACGCCGTGCCCCTGTCGGCGGTGCTCGAGGTCCTGGAGGCCCCGGCCGTGGTGCGGGTGGAACGTGAGGCCCTGTTCCGGTACCGGGGCCGGGAGATCCCCCACCTCGACCTGGCCCGGGTGCTCGGGGTGGAAGGGGACGGCGAGGACCCGTTTCCGGCCGTGGTGGTGACCCCCGGCCCCCGGGGGCCCGTGGGCCTCGGGGTCGGCCGGATGCTCGGCATCCGGGAGGTGGTGCTCCGGCCCCTGGTGGATCCCCTGGTCCACGTGCCCGGTGTCCAGGCCGTGACCGACCTGGGGGACGGCCGGGGCATCCTGGTCCTCGACCCCCGCCGCCTCGTCGAGACGGCGGCCTAGGCGGGCCGACCCACGGCACCCGGGGGAGAGAGGGGGGGACGGTTGTTGCGCCCCCTCCCCCTCTCCCCCTCCCACGAGGGGAGGGGGGACCGCTTCGCGGCGGCCGGAAGCGCCTGCCAAGTAACTTCGGCTGGGCGGCTGGGCTGCTCGGCAGCTAGGCGGCGAAAAAACATTCGGGATTCCGACGTCATCGCGTCGGCTAACCCGTGGGAGCGGCTGCCGTATCGGGGGCCAGAATTCAGAGGTCAGATGTCAGGGAACCCCTCTCCTCTGTCCTCTGACCCCTGACATGGACGCCGCTCCCACCCCGAGGCCCTCACTCGGACGTTACTGTCGTGCGCAGCGGGGCCCCGAAGGGGCCCTGGGGAGCGCCCCTCTGACACCCTCTCCCCCCTCTGGGGGGAGAGGGCCGGGGTGAGGGGGGGG
>NZ_BAAHXI010000124.1:0-4144 GCF_054656955.1 Deferrisoma palaeochoriense | reverse complement strand
TGCCCCCTCCCAAGGCCAATGGTACCCCAGGAAGTCCCGGGGCCGCACGTACAGCCCGGTGCGGCAGAACCCGCACCGCAGCACCGGATCGCCCACCCGCCGGCGGCACCCGGGACTGGAGCCGGATCCAGGAGTACGGGAGCACCGCGGTCCGGTTGGGGGACGCGGTGCGGGAACGGGCGGAGCAACTGACCCAGCGGGCCCTCGAGACCATCGAGGCCCGGGGGGCCACGGCCCTCGTCGTGGCCCGGGGGGCCCGGTGGACCGCCGCCGCCACCCTGGGGGTGAGCCTACTGACCGTGATCGCCCTGGCCCGGTGGTGGCGCCGGTTCCAGGACGTGATCCTGGGGTTCTAGGCCATGGGCGCGTACGAACCAGTGACCATCGAGGCCAAGGGGGGCCATTACGAACTCACCCGGGAGGGCCGATTGCTCTTGCGGGTTCCCCGGAGCGTGTTCGAACGGTACCGGAGCGACGCGGTGTTTCCCCCGGCCTGGCCCGCCCGGGAGGAGGAGCACCCCGTCCGGCGGCTGTACTGGAACCCGGACACCCGCGAGTTCCTCATGGCCGGGCTCGACGCCCACCCCGCCCGCACGGCCGAACTCCATGGCGGCACCCCGTTTCGCTCCTATCTCCAGGGGTTCTGGCTCCCCGACCCGCCGGTGCTCCTCTTGCGCCCGTTCTGGAACCCCGCCGACCCCTACGACCCCTTCGACCGCGCCGCCAGGTCGCGGAGCCTCCGCGCCCAGCTCGCCTTCGTGGAACTCCTGGAGGGCCTGCGGCCGCCGCAAGGGTGGGCGGTCGTCCTCAACGCGACCCAGGAGTACCTGGAGGCCCTCGGCATGGGCCCGCGGGGCACCCCAGGGAGCCCGGGGGAGATCCTGTCGGTCTCCCTGGCCCCGCCCGTGCCCCGCGAGGACCCGGCCGCCCGGGCGGCCCTGGACGCCCTGGGGTTGGATCACGTGGGCGACGCGTTTCCCGTGCTCCGGTCCGGCGCGCTCGCGGGCGCCTACGCCCTGGGCCTCCCGTCGGTCCACGCCGTGGAGGCGGTGTTCCGGGCACACGGCCTCCACTACCAGGTGGGACCGTTTCGGCCGCATTGACGTTGGGACGGGGGACGTTGGGACGTTAGGACGCTGGGACGTGAGGACGGTAGACCGCCGGGACGCCCCCTCCTCGCCGCCTCGCCGCCTCGCCGCCTCACCGCCCAGCCGCCTAGCCGCCTAGCCGCTCCGCGGGCACGGCCATCAGGGTCACCTGGGCCAGGGCCACCGATGCCGGGGCGCCGTCCGCCTCGGCCCACACCTCGGACTGGGCCACGAGCACCGTGCGGCCGGGCCGCACCACCCGGGCCCGGCACCGCAGCCGCTCGCCCACCGCCGGCCGGAGGAAGTTGATCTTGAACTCGATCGTGAGGATCCGGCGGTCCCCAGGCACCAAAGTAAATGCCGCGTACCCGGCCGAGTGATCGGCCAGGGTGGCGAGGACCCCGGCGTGGACGAACCCGTCCTGCTGGAGGTGCTCGGGCCGGACCTCCACCACGGACTCCCAGACCCCCGGCCCCACCTCCGCGGCCCGGGCGCCCAGGTGGCCGGGAAACCCCGTGGCGAAATCCTCCCGGAGGAACGCCGCCCGCTCGGGAGAAAGCCGGTCACCGCCCATAGGTCACCCCCGCCACCCAGCCCCACCCAAGGGCGTCCTGGGTGCCCCGGCGGCCCCCGAGGCTCAGGCGCCATCGCCCGAGCACCCAGTCGAGAACCACCCCATACGTCGCGAAGTCCCGCTTCCGGTGCACCCCGAACGGCCCCGAGTACCCGGCCGCGTCCACGCCGACCCGGAACCGGCCCCCCGCCAGGGGGAGCCGGGCCGCCCCGGCCCAGGTGAACACGTCGTCCTGGGAGCCGTTTTTCGTGGGGTCGCCCAGAATCCCCAAGCCCGCATTCAGGCTCACCAAGACCGGCCCCGCCTCCACGTCCCAGAGGCCGGTCAAAAACACGTCGGTCTCGTCGGTGCCCAGGCCCCGGCGGTCCGAGGCGTTGGGGAGCTTCACCCCGAACCGGAAGCTGAACCCCCTCAGGGTTTCGGGGAACAGGGAGAGCTTGGTCCAGAGCCGCACGTCGCCGGACTCGTAGGAGCCCTCCCGGTCGTCGGCCGGGTCGAACCAGAGGAGCTCGTACTGGGCCGAGACCTCGGCGTGGGGCCCCACCCCGAGGGTCGCCTCGACCTCTGGGAACGTCCACAGGACCCCCTTGCCGCCCCGCAGGAACTCGGAGTGCTGCCAGGTGCGGCTCACCCCCAGGGACGCGCTCCAGCCCCGCTCCCCCAGGGTGGAGGCCTCCTCGGTGAGGTACGGCCATTCGGCCCGGGCCGCGGGGCCGCAGAGCGGCAACACCGCGACCGCGAAAAGGAACGCCCTCCGGAGCCTCATCCCTCTCCTCCCCGCCCCGCCCGTACGAGATCCGCCACGGTCACGTTCGCGAGCGCCCACAAGACATCGAGGGCCAGGTGCAGATGGGACCGGGCGTCGGTCAGCAGCGTGGCCGAGGGGGCGAACTCCCCCGCCGCCCCCCACACGAGCACCCGCACCGGGACCCGGGGAAGGGCCGGGACCTCAGCGGCCGCGTCGGCCCCCTCGACGGGCCGCCCGCCCAGGGCGGCCGCGGCCGAAAGGAGCCCCCGGGGCCCCGCCCCAAACGCCTCCACCAGGCGCGGGAGCGGCAGCGCATGGGGCCCCCGGAAAAAGGCGTCGCCTCCGGGCAGGTCCCGGAACCGAACCCATTCCCCCCGGAGCGGGGCCTCCAGGGCCCCGGCCAGGTAGGCCACGGCCACGAGCGCCCGCTGGTACCCCACCGGCCGGCCCGGGTCGCCCTCGAACCCGACGGTCCGGGCCGAGGGGTCCACCGCGACCGTGCGGCCCAGCAGGGGCAGGAGGAACCTCCCCCCGTCCCACCGGGCCCCCGCGGCCCGGGCCGCCTCCCCGGGGTCGCGCGCGGCCAGGCGCTCCCAGTGGGCCGGGTGGAGATCCTCGGCCCGGGCGTAGAGGCGGTTTTCCTCGGGGTTCAGGGGCTGATCGACGGCCATTGGCGCTCCTTGGACGCTCCCGGTATGCTTTTTCGTCTGGCAACGGGGAGGCGGGAAACGAGGCCCCCCTCACCCCGGCCCTCTCCCCCCGGGGGGGAGAGGGAGACAGACGGCAGGGCCTCCCCGCCGCCGCAAATCGGTTCCCCCTCCCCTGGCGGGAGGGGGTCAGGGGGAGGGGGGAGCCACTACAGCCACCCTCTCCCCGGCCCTCTCCCCCCAAGGGGGAGAGGGAGTCAGACGACGCGCGGCTTCGGGCCAGCGCGAGGCCGCGGGGCCGAGGCCTTCGTCGAAGGCATGTTTGGCGATTGTAGGGGAAAATGCAGCACCGACGGAACCCGAGGAGATTGTGAAACCCGGGACCATCCAGCGGGAGATCTTGGCGGTGTACGAGCGCACCGGCCGGGGCGGCGCCCGGGCCCCGCGGGGGCTCAACCTGGAGGTGGGGGAGGCGCTGGCACGCCGACTCGGATACGCCCCCGAGGATCTCGACGCCGTGCCGCCGCCCCTGCTCGAGGCGTTCGTGGGCGCCGCGAACCTGGCCGACCGGGTGGACGGCCCCGGCCCCGTGGCCGACCTGGGCTGCGGGGCCGGGCTCGAGGCCTGGATCCTGGCCCGCCGGGGGCACCCCGTGGCGGCCCTCGACGCCTCGGGGGCCATGCTCCGCCGCCTGGCCGGGTGCCTTCGGGGCGCGCCCCGATTGCCCCTGCGGCCCGTGCGCGGTCTTCTGCCCCGGCTCCCCTTCCGAGCCGACGCCTTCGACTGGGTGCTCCTGAACGGGGCCGCGAACCTCGTGCCGGAGCGCGACGAACTGCTCCGGGAGGCGGTCCGCGTCCTCCGCCCGGGGGGCTGGCTTCTCGTGGCGGACCTCGTGGCCGTGGAACCCCTCCCCGAGGGGATCCGGGACCTTCCCGAGGCCTGGGCCTGGTGCGTGGCCGGGGCCGAGAGTTCGGAGCGGTGGACCGAACGGCTCGCCCGGGCCGGGTTCGCAAGCCCACGGATCGAGATCTTGGAGCCGATCCCCCCGCTGGCCCGGGCGGTGATCGCGGCGCGGCGGTTCCCCCCG
>NZ_BAAHXI010000123.1:0-4173 GCF_054656955.1 Deferrisoma palaeochoriense | reverse complement strand
CCCCCCCCCCCCCCCCCCCCCCCCCCCCCCCCCCCCCCCCCGTTGTTGCTCCCCCTCCCCCTATCCCCCTCCCACCAGGGGAGGGGGAACCGCTTCGCGGCGGCTGGGAACCCCGGCCGTCTGTCTCCCTCTCCCCCTCAGGGGGAGAGGGCCGGGGTGAGGGGGGTCACGGGCGCGAATCGCCCCCCGCGGGCCGGGAGAAGGCCTTGACCGTCCAGGCCAGGAGGTAGTGGAGGCCCGACCCGGCGGTGGTGATGCCGGCGGCCACGAACCCCCAGCCGAGCACCGGGCCCAGGGAGAGTCCGGCGCCGTCGAGGATGGCGGCCACCAGGACCACGATCTGGAGGAAGGTGTTCACCTTGCTCAACAAGGTCGGCCGGATCTCGAGCTCCCCGGTCACGGCCCGGTACACCACGGCGCCCCCCAGAATGAGGGCGTCGCGGCCCACCACGAGCCCCGCGAGCCAGGCCGGCACTCGGCCCTGCCCGGCCAGCACGACCACGCTTCCCACCACCAGGACTTTGTCGGCAATGGGATCGAGCACGGCCCCGAGCCGGGTTACCTGGTTCCACCGCCGGGCCAGGAACCCGTCGAGGGCGTCGGTCACCCCGGCCACGGCGCACAGCACCAGCGACGCGCCGTAGCGTTCCTCGGCCAGAAGCCACAGGAGGAACGGCACCAGCACGATCCGGCTCGCGGTCAGGGCGTTGGGCAGGTGGCGGTACATGGGCTTCGGCGGAACGGCTAGAAGGTTAGAAAGCTGGGAAGCTGGGCGGCGAAATCCGGTTTGTCCTGCATCCTGGTGGTCCTCTCCATCCTGCGGCCCAGGGCCCGGGGGTCGGAGGACCGCCCGACCATGTTGCCACGGCAGATTCCCTGACCCCTGGAGGGGATCCGTGTCAGGGTCGAACGAACCCGGGGCGCCCCCCGGCGCGACGGCGTTGCCCCCTCACCCCCTCGTCCGAAAGAGAGAGGGGGAACGTAAGAACCACCGGAAAACCATTCACCATTTCCCCCCGGCCTTTGGCCTGCCCCCGTTTGACAGGCGGTGGGGGCGCTGTATCTTTCCCCAACCCGTTGCAACTTCGGGGTCGGCGTGGCCTGCCCCGGTTCTTCCCAGGAGGATTCCATGAAAGTCCGCATCGACTACGATCTTTGCATGGGCGACGGCAACTGCCACAAGGTCTGCCCCGAGGTGTTCGACTACGACGACCAGAAGCTCCGCGGGGTCGTGAAGGTCGACGTGGTGCCGGCCGAGCACGAGGAGGCGGTGCGCAGGGCCGCGGCCGAGTGCGCCCCGGGCGCAATCGTGATCGAGGAGTAGCTCCCGGGCTCAGTCCCGGTACCGGGTCGGGTCGGGGACCCCCGCCTCCCGAAACCCTTTCTTCCGCAACAGGCAGCTGTCACACGCGCCGCAGGCCCGGCCCTCGGGGTCCGGGTCGTAGCACGAGTGCGTGAGGCCGTAGTCCACCCCGAGCGCGATCCCCTTGCGGATGATCTCGGCCTTGGTGAGCCGAAGCAGCGGGGCGTGGATCCGGAACCGGTGGCCCTCGACCCCGGCCTTGGTGCCCAGGTTCGCCACCCGCTCGAACGCCTCGAGGAACTCCGGCCGGCAGTCGGGGTAGCCCGAGTAGTCGAGGGCGTTCGCGCCGATGAAGAGATCGAAGGCCCCGAGCACCTCGGCCCAGGCGAGCCCGAACGACAGGAAGATGGTGTTGCGGGCGGGCACGTAGGTGACCGGGATCTCCCGGCCGATCTCGCCCTCGTCGGCCGGCCGGGGCACCTCGATGTCGTCGGTGAGGGCCGAGCCCCCGAACGCCCGGAGATCGAGCCGGATCACCTTGTGCTCCTCGGCCCCGAGGGCCCCGGCCACCCGCCGCGCGGCCTCGAGTTCCACGCCGTGGCGCTGGCCGTAGGCGAAGCTCAGGCAGTGGCAGGCGAACCCCTCGGCCCGGGCCACCGCGAGGCAGGTGGCCGAGTCGAGGCCCCCGCTCAGGAGCACAACGGCCTTTCGCGGCCCGGCGCTCATCGGCCCCACCGCTCCCGGATCCGGCCCACGGCCTCCTCCACGTTGGCCCGGTCGCCGAAGGCCGAGAGCCGGAAGTACCCCTCCCCGCTCGGGCCGAACCCGCTCCCGGGCGTGCCCACCACGTGGCACTCCTCCAGGAGCCGGTCGAAGAACTCCCAGCTCGTGAGCCCGTCGGGGGTCTTGAGCCAGATGTAGGGCGCGTTCACCCCGCCGTAGCAGGTGATGCCGGCCGCGGCGAGCCCCTCGCGGATGATCCGGGCGTTCTCCATGTAGTAGGCGATCTCCCGGCTCACCTGGGCCCACCCCTCGTCGGAGTACACGGCGGCCGCGGCCCGCTGCACCGGGTAGCTCACCCCGTTGAACTTGGTGGACTGCCTACGGTTCCAGAGCTTGTTGAGGCTCACCCGTTCGCCCGCGGAGGTGCGGGCCGTGAGGTCCTCGGGCACCACGGTGAGCGCGCAGCGGACCCCCGTGAACCCGGCCGTTTTGGAAAAGCTCCGGAACTCGATGGCGCAGCGCTTGGCCCCGGGGATCTCGTAGATGGAGTGGGGGATGCCCGGCTCGGTGATGAACGCCTCGTAGGCCGCGTCGTAGAGGATCACGGCGTCGTGCTCCAGGGCGTACTCCACCCACCGGGCCAGTTGCTCCCGGGTGGCCACGGTGCCCGTGGGGTTGTTGGGGTAGCACAGGTACACCAGGTCCACCCGCTCCCGGGGCAGTTCGGGGATGAAGGCGTTTTCGGCCGTGCAGGGCAGGTAGACGATGCCCTGGTAATACCCCCGCTCGTCGGCCGGGCCGGTGCGGCCGGCCATCACGTTGGTGTCGTTGTAGACCGGGTAGACCGGGTCGCAGATGGCCACCCGGTTCTCCAGGCCGAAGATGTCGAGGATGTTCGCGGTGTCGCACTTCGACCCGTCGGAGATGAAGATCTCGCTGGGCCGCAGGTCCACCCCCAGGGGGGCGTAGGCCTTCTCCCGGATCTCGTCGATGAGGAAGGGGTAGCCCTGCTCGGGGCCGTACCCGCGGAACGTCTCGGGCCGGGCCATCTCGTCCACGGCCGCGTGGAAGGCCTCGACCACGGCCGGCACCAGCGGCCGGGTGACGTCGCCGATGCCGAGCCGGATGATCCGGGCCTCCGGGTGGGCCTGGGCGAAGGCGTTCACCCGGCGGGCGATCTCGGGAAAGAGGTAGCCGGCCTTGAGCTTGAGGTAGTGTTCGTTCGCGAGAGCCACGGTACGTTATCCTTTCCGTTCGGGGAAGACATCCAGCGGGTCGGTTGTGGGTAGCAGAGGTGCCGGCCGCCCGTCAAGGAGGAGTCATGGAGAGGGAGCCCCGACCCACCCGCGTGTTCCTGGTGCGCCACGGCAAGGTGGAAAACCCCGGCCGCGTCCTCTACGGCCGGCTGCCCCGGTTCGGCCTGAGTCCCGACGGGAGGGAGCAGGCGCGGCGGGCGGCCGAGATCCTGGCGGCGGAGCCCCTGGCCGAGGTCTGGGCGAGCCCGCTCCTTCGGGCGCGCCAGACGGCCCGGGAGATCCTGGCCCGCCACCCGGGCCTCCGGCTTCGGATCTCCCGGCTCCTCCACGAGGTCCGAACCCCCTTCGAGGGCCGGCCCCTGGCCGAGGCCCGGGCCGCGGGGGAGGACTTCTACACCGGGTCGGGCCCCGGGTTCGAGCAGCCCGGCGGCGTGGCGGACCGGATGGAGCGGTTCCTGCGGCGCACGGCCCGGCGGCGGCCCGGGGCCGCGGTGGCCGCCGTGACCCACGGCGACCCGCTCGCGTTTCTCGTGATGCGACTTTCCGGCCTGCCCCTCGACCCGCGGCGGAAGGCCGCCCTCCAGCCCTGCGGCATCCCCGACGGGTACCCCCAGCCGGGGTCGATCGTGCTCGTGGAGGTCATGCCCGACGGCCGCGCCCGGGTGGCGGGGTATCGAGGCTCGAACGCTCGAACGCTAGGACGCTGGGACGCTCGGACGCTAGGAGGCTATTAACCAGGCGGCTAAATAGGCGCGCTAGGCCGCCGCGTATTGGATCGCCGAGTGCAAGTAGTACAGGCGAACCCGGGCAGGGAGTTTTTGGATCTTTCGCATGACCGAGATCACCTTGTTTAGCAGCTCCTTCGCCGTGCGTGCCGGCGGGCCCGAGTGA
>NZ_BAAHXI010000122.1:0-4227 GCF_054656955.1 Deferrisoma palaeochoriense | reverse complement strand
TTGTTTATGCTGTACATAATCGCATTGTTCCCTTTGGAGTATTCCACCCCGAGAACGCACGATTGTTTTTCTATGATGCGATCAAGTTCCGCAATATGTCTAGCAAACACATCCCTCGCCACTTGCCTTGTTGTAATTGACGCACAACCAGACAGGTAAAGGCCAAAAAGAGCAGCGCTACATGCGATAACAGGTGTCTTCAGCGTTTTCATTGCCAATCTTCCTCCCCTTATTTTTGTGATGTCTTGGCCCATTGCTCTACTCTGGGGCTTTTCTACAGAATACCTGGAATCGGACGAGCGGCCGATGACTCCGTTAGATACTTGCGAGTCAGATATCGATGGAATTGAAAAAATATGCACCGACAAAAACCTATCCTGAGTCCGTGAGTACTCAGGGCGCGTAGGGGGTGCAGACCCTTCGGAAGGGGCCTTTCGCCCCCAGTAGGCGCCGACAACGTGGGTTCCAGGTTCTATAAGAAGGGTTTTACAGCCACATGAAGCACCAATTCCTCGCATGAAAGTGGACAACCCTGTCCGGAAGGTGGAGTGGGCCCTTCAGCCCTCTCCCTCCCCCCGGGTCAGACCGTGGCCGGGTCTCGAACCCCGGGCAGTGGGCTCCAAATCACAGCCACCAGCGCCGCCCCCGTCGGACCACCCGCGCCGCCGGGTACATCAACTCCTGCATCACCGTCCTAATCCGCCGACGCTCGGCCGGGTGTCGAACCGGCGCCCCCGATCCCACCAACACCTTCTGCCCCAAGAGCCGCAGAAGGTTGTAGGCCATCCTCCCCAACGCCAGCACCAGCGCGTTCGTCCGGAACCTTCCCGACGGCAACCGCTCCAGGTTCAGGTCGGTTCTAAACTCGCTGTGGAACTGCTCGCTTGTCCCCCGGCCGTCGTACGCCTTGGCGACCTCTTCCCCGGGCAAACCCACCGAGGTCCACCAGCCCTCGATCTCGATCTCCGGGGTCAACAGAAGCTGCCCGTGCCGGTCGGCCGCCCGGCGCACCAGCCGCACCACGCGCCGAAATCGCACGGTGCGCCCCTGCCAGCGGCGCGCCACGATCTCGTCGTCGACCCATCGTTTCAGCGGATCGATGCCACCCAGGTCACCTCGAACATGGCGAACCTCAACCGCCTGACGCTGTTTGCCCGCACGATCGAGGCGTTCCTGCGGGAGGTGGAGCGCGGGTGCCCGGACAGGGCGCGAGAGGTAGCCGGGGAGATTCGCGGTCGCTATTTGGACCGGAGCGGCTACTTCGGTGACCCTCGGCAGGGGGGGGAAGCCCGCCGGCGCCTGGAGCAGGCCGCCGAGGACGTGGCCACGCTGGTGGCCCAGTTCGAAGGGGTGGAACCGGTAGGTTCCTTTCGCACCTACGCCCTTCTGGTCCGGTTGTTCACCGAACAGTGCCGGGTGGAGCCGTCGCCGTCGGATGAAGGGGAGGAACGGGGAGACCCGTCGCAGCGAATCGTCGTACTTCGCGATCCCAAGGAGATCTCGTCGGACTCGCTCCAGAACCCCTCGGATCCGGATGCCACGTACAACCGGCACAAGGGCAAGGGATACACGGTCTAGGTGATGGAGACTTGCACCGAGACGAACCCGGTCCAGCTCGTCACAGCGGTCATGGTCCAAGGGGCCAACGAAGGAGATGGAAGCGCCCTGGTGCCGATGCTCGATGCCTTGCCGCAACGGGGCTGGGGCCCGGAGCGGGTGCTCGGGGACACCCACTACGGGGGCACCGAGCGGCTCTTGGCGGCGGCGCAACGGCGGGTGGACCTGCTGGCGCCCACCCCGGGCACGGTGGATCCCGCGGACCTTACGATCATGGACTTCGGGATCGATGCGGACACGCTGAAGATCCTCTCGTGCCCCGAGGGCCACGGCGTGGAGCGCCGGCGTTCCCATGCCGAGGGCAAGGGGGAAACCGTGTGGTTTTCCGCTGAGGCGTGCGAGACGTGTGAACAACAGGACAGCTGCCCCGCCGGCCGCCTTCAGGGTCGACTTCGCGTGACGCCGGAAGCCCTGCTTTTGGCGTGGAACCGGGCACGGGAGACGACACAGGCATTTCGAGAGGTGTACCGCCTGCGCTCGGGAATCGAGGGGACGATGAGCGAACTGAAGCGGGCCCACGGGCTGGATCGGATCTGGACACGAGGGCGAACGCGGCTGACGTGGGTGGTGCGCTGCAAGGCTCTGGCCTGCAACATCAAGCGGGTCGCCCGGTGGTGGCGCCGAGAGGTGGTGGGTGCAGGCCGGCCCGGCTGGCTTGTAGCCGCCACGGTCTAGGACGGAAGCGAAGGGAGAGACGTGTCGTGAGAGCACCCTAGCACCTCAGCCTAACTGCTGGGGCCACCGGCTACGGCTCCAGCTCGTGGACCGTTGCTTCCGAGCCCGGCCGGGGGGCAATCCGCTGAAACTCAGGCGGCCAACGCCCCGCATCCGAGCGAAGCCCCAAGTCACGCGAAAACACTTTTCTCAGGCTCATCATCATTGCCAGATCAGCCTCACAAGATCGGAACCTCTGGGATCCGGCGGTCAAACTCTTCGCTCATGCCCGTTAGCAGTAGCTCGCTGAGGAGGTCACAACACCGAACGACTTTGCAAGGGTTGGAGTCGTTCGCGTGGGGGGTGAGCATGCCGTGGGCGAAGATGTGGCGAATCGAGCTCGCCAGATACGCCACGTTGGTCGAGCCCCCCGCGAGGTAACGCTCCAACTCGTCCCGGTGCCGTCGGTTCACCCTCTCGTAGAGAAAGTGATAAAAGGACCCGTTCCGGTCGATCCGCTTGACCCTGGCCGCCACGTCGTCGGCACCATAGGGGCGGAAGATCTCTTGAAAGTGCGTCCGATCCGTCCCCGTGATCGCGCTGAACTGCTCGAAGCACGACCAGCACAGAAACACCCGAAACAACGCCGAATACCCGGCCACGGTGCTCTGGCTGTAACCATGCAACTGGAGGGTCTCGAACGACGACGCAAGCCGGTACCGGTTGCCGAACCGTATCACGTCCCCCCGGGTGCCCTGGAACCCCAGATCGCTCGCTTGGGCGCCCCGTCGCACGTGTTTCAGGAACCGGCCCCACCCCTTGGGATACCGGGATCTCCTGCGGCCGCCCCGGAAGCTCATGGCATGTCCTCCATGGTCGGGATTCTACGGGGGTTTACGACACGCCACCCAAACAAAGAAAAAGCGGCACCCGGCTGCCCCTGCCAGCCTGAGTGCCGCCTTTTTCGCAAGTTAGACGCCCCGCCAGTTGGTTTCACGTCGATGGCCCCTGTCCACCGGTGAACTCGACGGCGACAGTTTCCCAACATCCCACGGCCGTGGTCAACCCCCCAAAGCGCCCCGGATGTAGAGGCGCTCGCCAGCCAGCGTTCCCCGTCGGGCGCAACCGCTGCGGGGTTGGGCCGCCGTACGCCCCGACGGCTACGCCCTCCCTGTCATGGCTATCCCCTAGATCGCAACTGGTACGACATGGCGCGATCTAGGAGGGGCAAGCATCCTTTCCGATTCGAGAGCGAGCAGGGCAGACCTCGTACCCGCCGTGGCCACCGCGGGAGAAAGGTCCTTGTACACCTCCTCGTCGGCGTCGCTTCACCACTCCGAAAGCGCTTCGGCCACCGCAGACGGATCCTCCTCGTCCTCCGGGCCGAGCCGCCGAACATGAGCGCAGATGTCGAATTCGAGGGTTCGGGCGATCCGGTCGCCGGGGAAGAGCCCGAGGGCGGTACGGACGTTCTTGAGGACCGTCGTTCGCCCTCTTGAGTGTTCACGTTGTGACCATTCGCGTTTCCCCCATTGACGCGATGCTCCGAGGTCGGGCTTCTCCGTTCGAGGATCATCTTCCCGGCC
Source organism: Deferrisoma palaeochoriense (assembly GCF_054656955.1). Classification (NCBI taxonomy): domain Bacteria; kingdom Pseudomonadati; phylum Thermodesulfobacteriota; class Deferrisomatia; order Deferrisomatales; family Deferrisomataceae; genus Deferrisoma; species Deferrisoma palaeochoriense. The sequence goes on along the minus strand of NZ_BAAHXI010000122.1, from coordinate 370 downwards.
GTTTCTGCGGGAAGTATACCGGGCCGGGCGTCGCCGCCTCCGCTGTGCGGATTTGGTGGGGAGTTCGAGCAGGAAGCACCAGTCGGGCATAACGTCGACGGGTCGGCTTTCTACCTCGATCCGTTCTTCGTGCTCGCAGGTCACCGCCGAATAGCCCGACCATGCTGAAGGAGAATACGGGATCCTGTTTGGCGAAGGCCGAGAGACCCTCTAGTGCGCCGAGGTCATTTTTCGTAACGGTAGTGCAAGAAATTTTGTGTATCAGGCCTGGGGCGAGGAGACAAAGGAGGTGTAGCGGTGGAAGCCCAGGTCAGGCAACGCAAGGATAAGGACAAAGTAGCGATCCCCGAGGCCGTGGATCAACTCGCGA
>NZ_BAAHXI010000121.1:0-4671 GCF_054656955.1 Deferrisoma palaeochoriense | reverse complement strand
CGGTAGTAGAGCCTTCCAGCCTGCCCGCTTTCCAGCTTTCCAACCTGTTATGCCAGCCCGTCCATGGCGGCCACCTTCTCCAGCAGGTCCACCACCCGGCAGGCGTAGCCCCACTCGTTGTCGTACCAGGCCACCACCTTGGCCATGCGGTCTTTGCGCACGTGGGTGAGCAGGCTGTCGAAGATGCTGGAGTGGGGGTTGTTGATGATGTCCACCGACACGATGGGGTCGGTGCAGTACTCCATGATGCCCTTCATCGGGCCCTCGCAGGCCTCCCGCATGGCCTCGTTGATCTCCTCGGCCGTGGCCTTTTTCTCGAGCATGACGGTGAGGTCGATCACCGAGCCTGTGGGTACCGGCACCCGGAACGCTAGCCCCTCGATCTTGCCGTCGAGCTCGGGGATCACCCGCCCGAGGGCTGCGGCCGCGCCGGTGGAGGTGGGGATGATGGAGAGCGTGGCCATGCGGGCCCGACGAAAGTCCTTGTGGGGGTAGTCGAAGAGCCGCTGATCGTTGGTGAAGGCGTGGACCGTGGTGAGATAGCCCTTCTGGATGCCGAACCGCTCCAGAAGCACCTTGGCCACCGGCGCCGCGCAGTTCGTGGTGCACGAGGAGTTGGAGATGATGGTGTGCTCCGGTTTCAGGATGTGGTCGTTCACCCCCAGCACGATGGTGGCCTCCAAGGGGTCCTTGGACGGAACCGTGAGGATTACCCGGCGGGCCCCGCTTCGCAGGTGCCCCTCGAGTTGGGCCACTTTCCGGAACACCCCCGTGGCCTCCACCACGTAGTCGATCCCGAGTTCCTTCCAAGGCAGGTCCAGGGGATCGTCGCTCCGGCGGCTCGGCCCGCTCAACACCTTGATGGGGGTGCCGTCGATCACGATCGCGTCCTCGGTCCAAGACACCCGGCCCGGGAAGGGGCCGTGGATCGAGTCGAACTTGGTTACGATGCCCAGGGCGTCCACCGGCGCGAGGTCGTGGATCGCCACGAATTCGAGGTTCGCGTTTTTCTTCTTGGCCGCCCGGAGGACGAGCCGGCCGATGCGTCCGTACCCGTTGATGGCAATGCGTGCAGGCATGACAGTTACCTCCTTTACCGGAAGCCGGGAATGCAAGTCGGAACAGGATAACCCCGATCGGCCGCGTGGCAAGGGAAACGGAAAGAGATCAGCCGGAACGGGCGGCCAGTTGTTCGCCCGCCCACGCCACCACCTCGCGGGCGAGGGCCACGGCCCGTTCCGCTGTATCGCGGTCGTACACCCTGGCCGGGATCCCCGCTGGTAACCCGTTGGGATACCGCGTCGGGATGTAGTATCCGTCGAGCACGCTCCACCGGCGGGCGGGTTCACGGATGCCTGGATGGCGCTCGCCCAGTTCCCGTGTTAGCCGCTCGACGGAATGGCCGAGAACGATCTCGGCACCCTCGGCGTAGCGCACCGCCTTCAGCGCCTTTTCAGCGACCTGCTGGGCGAGGAAGCAGGCGAGATGATAGCCCCCCTCCCGCGCGAGGTGCTCCGCCCAGCGAAGGTCCTCCCGGGCCTGCTCCCACCACCTCAGGCCTTCCTCAATGCTGTTTCTCATGGAGAACCCTCCCGTTTTTCAGGGCGTGGCGCAGGAACGGTTCTCTCCGCAATCGCTCGAACTCGTCGGGCGTGTACACGAGGAGATCCACGTCCACCCCCAGTTCGAGGGTGGGCAGGAGTCGCGCCGCGCGCACCGCAAACGGTTGGTCGGTGTGCATCACCACGACGAGGTCGAGATCCGTGAGAAGGTCCCGGCGGCCCTTGGCGGCCGAACCGATGAGAATCACCCTCTCGACCTCCGGCCTTCGGGCCAACCGCTCCCTGGCGCGCTCAATGGCCTCGTCAAGGCGCCGCCCGTACGCCGCTCGCTCCGCGTCCAACGTCTTCTCCATCCGGAGTCGCTCCTTGTCATACCAAGTTGCGTTCAAAGCTACCGTTTCCTGATTCGGCCCGGCAAGGGGCCTGGTGGAGCGCCGGGCGTAAGCCGGATGCCGCACTGACGCACGGCCGGAACCAGGCCCCTTGCCGGGCCCCCGGGATGGGTGTCGGTTTGAACGCAACTTGGTATCAAGCGCGGTCCCAGCAGAGTCCCACGGTCTTCCCGTGGCAACGGCAGGACGGCGCTCTTCCCTCACCGAAGCCGCCAGGACTGGTTTTTGTGCTGTACCCGGACGGAAAACCCCCGAAACGGGGGAAGGAAGGTCAGCGAGGGGGGGTCGCGGCGGTGGCCGGCCGTGAGGTGAAGGGTGACCTCCCGGCGGCCGAGGTCGTACTCGGCCCGGTACCGGGCGTCCCCGACCCCGACCTCGGCCGGGAACGACCGGTCGAGCCAGTCGCTCACGGGGTCGGGCAGGGGCCCGGGAAGGAGGTCCCCGGCCGTGAGAAGGGGGAGGTCCTCCCCCGACTCGAACCCGAGTTCCTCCAGCCGGCCGAGGAGCCACCTCTCCGGAAGCTCGGGCCGCGTGTCCGGGACGAAGGCGGCCAGAGATGCCGGCACGAGCCCCGCCCCCGCAAGGCGCTGGAGGCGGTCCCGGTCGGCCAGCCGGCGGACCAGTTCGTCCCACACCCCGGGGAACGCCTGGTCGCCGGCCACGGCCCGGGTCAAGGCCTCCCGGGCCAGCCGGCCCTCCGGCACCTCCTCCCGCCGGGCGAGTACCTCGCCGGCGTGGCAAATCTCGGTTTCGCACACGAGGTGGTCGCCGACGAGCCGGACCCGGCCGGGCCGCTGCTCGCCGATCCCGGCCTCCACGAGCCACGCCGGTGGCACCGGCACGGCGGCCGAGATCACGAGCCGGGTCTTCCGGTACCCGGTACCCACCGCCCGGACCTCCAGGGCCGCGAGGCACCGGTGTTCGCCAGACTCCACGGCGCTCCCCTCGCCGAGGGCGGCCTCGGCCTCGCCGTTGGCCCAGGCCGTGAACTTCTTCCGGCGGCGCGCCACGTGGGCCGCCCGCGGGTCGGCCCGGAGCACGGCGAGCGCGAGCGCTTTTCGGTCCGCCGGCCCCCCGGCCCGGGGGCCGGCCCCTTCCAGCCCCATGGCGGCCCGGAGCTCCCGGCGGACCGCCCGGGCCTCGGCGAGGACGGGGCCGTGGACCCGATCCCGATCCGGCCGGGCCTCCCGAACCGCCCGCACGAGGGCCACGGCGTCGCACCCCTCCTCCCGCAGGGGATCCCCCCGGGGCGGCCCCCGAAAGAGCGGCCGGCCCACGGCCAGGGCCGCCACCAGGTCCACGGCGTCGTCCAGGCAGCCCAGGCGCTCGGCCTCCACCAGGATCGCTCCCAAGGGAGCGTCCAGGGGAAGCCCGAACAGCCGGCGGCCCCGCTGGGTGATCCGGCCCTCCGGGTCCAGCGCGCCCAGCCGTCCGAGGCTCTCCCGGGCGGCCTCGACGGCGTAGGGTTTGGGCGGGTCCAGGAACGGCAGGCCCTCGACCCGGGCCCCGCAGGCCGCGCCCGCGAGCACCAGGGGCTCCAGGGCCTCCCGGTGGATCTCGGGCGGCGTGGTCTCGGTGAGGATGGCCTCGGGGCTCCAGAGCCGGTAGCACACCCCCGGGGCGGTGCGGCCCGCCCGGCCGGCGCGTTGCTCGGCGCTGTCGCGGGCGACGGGCAGGAGCGTGAGGAACCCTCGGCCGTTGTGGTACCGGGTGCGCCGCACGAGCCCCGAGTCGATCACCACCCCGATCCCCGGGATCGTGAGCGAGGTCTCGGCCACATTGGTGGCGAGCACCACCCGTCGTTTCGCCGGCCGCGAGAAGACCCGGCTCTGCTCCTCGAGGGAGAGGCCGCCGTGGAGGGGGAGGACCTCCAGGTCGCGCCGCCCCGCGAGCCTTGCCGCGGCCGCGGCGATCTCGGCCTTCCCGGGCAAAAACACGAGCACGTCCCCGGGATCGTCGGCGGCGCGGGCGAGCGCCTCGAGGAGCCGGTCTTCGAGGCCGCGCACATCGGGCAGGAACGCCCGGCCCGGCACGTGCCGCACCTCCACCGGGAACCGCCGGCCCTCGGCCCGGAGCACGGCCGCTCCCAGGTGGCGGGCCACCCGCTCGGCCTCCAGGGTGGCCGACATCACCACGAGCCGGTGGCCGCCCCGTGCCAGGAGGAGGGCGAGGAGGAGGTCCAGGTCGAGGCTTCGCTCGTGGAACTCGTCGAGGACCACGGTGGCGAAGTCCCCGAGCTGGCCCCCCGCGAGCCACCGGAGCACGACCCCCGGGGTGGCGAACACGATCCGGGTCTGCGGGGTGGCCCGGCGCTCGGCGCGGACCACATACCCGACGCCCTCCCCGAGGCGTTCCCCCTCCAGTTCCGCCACCCGGGCGGCCAGCGCCCGGCAGGCCACCCGCCGGGGCTCCACCACCAGCACCCGTCCCCGTCGGGCCGCCCACCGGGGCACCTGGGTGGATTTCCCCGTGCCCGTGGGGGCCGAGACCACCACGGGCCCGGCGGCCAGGGCCTCGGCGAACCGCGGCGCCAGGTCGTCGATGGGCAGGCGTTCGGTTGGCTGCAACGGCAGGCACTCCGGTGAGACGCGGTTGACTTGGGCTCCGGAGGGAGTTTAGCAAGGAACGTCCCCCCGCTTCATGGGGGGCGGGGGACCGAAGACTGCTGAGGCGTTCCTGAAGTCCCGTGCTTTTCCAAAAGGGTGGAGCTGGGGGCT
>NZ_BAAHXI010000120.1:0-4676 GCF_054656955.1 Deferrisoma palaeochoriense | reverse complement strand
GGACGCGTGGACGGGCGGACGGACAACCGTGCGGACGCTGGGACGTGCGAACGGGCGGACGGAACGTCCTACCATCCTACCGTCCTACCGTCCTAACGTCCCAACGTCCTCGCGTCCTAACGTCCCCCCCACCCTCCAGGCCGCTCGCAGGGGGTTCTGGGAGAGGCGGCGGGGGCCCAGGGGGACGATCGTCTCCTCCAGGGGGTCGCCGGGCCGGGCGATCCAGTAGGCCCGGGCCTCGGCACCCGCGTCCCTCAGGTCGGCGAAGCAACTCGCCCAGGCCCGCACCCCGGCCGGGTCCCCCCACCCGGCCACGGCGGCCGACGGCCCCCCGACGCCCGAATCGAAGAGGTGGCGCACCCCGGGCACGGCCGCCGGGTCGAACAGGGGATCCGGGCTCGCGGCCGCGGTCCGGCGCCGGCCGTCGGTGACCCAGAGGTCCAGATCGGCCCCCCCGTCGGTCCACGTGAGAACGACGGCCCAGGCGGGGGCCTCCCCCTGCCCGGCCGGCAGTTCCGCCCCCGGCCCGCTCCGGCGCCGGCCCTCGGGGTCGGTGGCCTCGAGCCGGACCGTGCGGGCATCGGGGAAGAGGAGCACGGGCACGCCGGTCGCGGGGACCGGGGGCACCGGGTAGGGAACCCCCCCGGCCCACACCACCGCGTCCCGGGCCCCGTCGGGCAGGTCCACCCGGACCTCGGCCCACCAGTCCTCCCGGCGCTCCACCCGCGCCCGAAGCTCCGGCCAGTCGGGGCCGGCCGCCGGAACCTCGAGGGCCTCGACCGCGCCCCCTTCGGCCGCCGCCAGGGCGCCGCCGCCGGCCGGGAGGGGGAGTTCCCACAGGGGCTCGCTGGGCCGATAGGCCCAGAGGGTCTTCCCCACCTCCAGCCACACCGACCCCGCCGGCCGGCCCACCGCCCACACCCGCCCGGCCGGCTCTGCGCCCGGAGCGGGCTCGAGCACGGTCACGGGGCCCCGGACCGGCGGGGCCGCGGGGGGCGGATCCCAGGGGTACACCCGCACCTCGGGCACCGGGCCCTCCCCGGCCGAGGCCGTGGCGAACCGGGCCGGGTCGGCGCCGAGTTCCCGGGCGGCCCGAAGCGCCCAGGTCCGGGCCAGGAGGAGCCCGAGTTCCTGGTTCACCGGCTCCGGGCCCGTGGGGTCGGTCTGCCCCACGAACAAAAGCCCCCCTCCCCGGGCCAGAGCGCCCGCCAGGGCCGCCCGCACCCCCGGGGGCAGGGTCTCCCCCCCGAGCGCCGCCGCGTCCAGCACGGCCAGGGGCTCCCCCGCCGGCACCCGGTCCGCCTCGGCCATCAAAGCCGCGGTCGCCGGCGCCGCCAGGAGCGCCAGGATCACCCAAGCCACCCACCGTCGTGTCATTTGCCTCCCACGAGTCCGAAACCGAAGTTCCCTATTTGAGCATTTTTTTACCCAGGGACCAAGGTGTCCGTGGGGACGGACAACCGTGCGGACGCTAGGACGTGCGAACGGGCGGACGGACAACCGCGCGGACGCTGGGACGTGCGAACGTGCGGACGGACAACCGCGCGGACGCTGGGACGTGCGAACGTGCGGACGAAACGTCCTACCGTCCTAACGTCCTAGCGTCCCAACGTCCTACCGTCCCAACGCCCCCGGCACTCCCTTTGCATCCCCGCCCGAGGGGTGCCGGCCCTTTCCGGCGCGTCCCCCGTCTTCAGGGGAGGGTTCTTCGGCCCCCGTGGGGGCCCCCAGGTGCCAAGATTCCGACCACGCCGGGCGGCGACGCTGGAATCATCAAAGTTTCTGGGACCCCGCGTCCGAACGTCCCAGCGTCCTAACGTCCCAACGTCCTAACGTCCCAGCGTCCCAGCGTCCCAACGTCCTAACGTCCCAGCGTCCGAACGTCCGAACGTCCCAACGTGAAACCACACGGAAGGGGCGCCATGGTCATCAGCCGGCTTCCCGAATGGATCAACGAGGCCCGAAAGACCCCGCGGTGGCGCGACGTGCGCACCGTGGGGGCCCGGGCCGGTTCCGGCGAGAACCTGGGCAAGACCCTCGACGTCTCCTTGGGGGGCGCCGGATTGCGGTTTGCCCAAGCCCCCGTGCCCCGGCCCGGGGAGGTGTGGCGGTTCGACATCGTGTTCGAGCGGGAGGTCCGGACGTTCGCCGGCCGGGTGGTGTACGCGCGGCCCGACGGCCGCGTGGGGGTGCGGTGGGTGAACCTCTCCCCCCGGGACCGAGCGTTCCTCGCCCGGCGCTACGCCTCGGGCGCCCGGGGCAGGGTCACGTAGAACCGGCTCCCCTCCTCCCCCGGCTCCACCCACACCCGGCCGCCGTACCCGGTCACGATCCGGTGGACCAGGGCGAGCCCCAACCCCGTCCCGCCGCCCGGGCCCTTCTCGAAAAGTCCGAAGATCCGCTCCCGGTCCTCCGGGGCGACTCCCCGGCCGTTGTCGGCCACCGAGATCACGTGGAACCCCCGGTCCTCCCCCTCGCCCGCGACCTCGATCTCGGGCGGCACCCCGGGCTGGGCGTACCGGATCGCGTTTTCGAACAGGTTCCGGAACACCCGCCCCACCTCCACCGGCCGGCCCCAGACCCGCTCGGGGAGCCCCCGGTAGCGGATCGCCGCCCCGCTCCGGACGATCGGATCGGCCAGTTCCGCCTCCACGGTGCGAAGGAGCGGCTCCAACACCACCGGCCCCAGGGGCGAGCCCTCCCGTCCCAGGGCGGCGTACTCGAGCATCCCCTCGGCGAGCCGCCGGAGCCCCTCGGCCGAACGCCGCAACACGGCCACCATCTCCCGGAGCTTCTCGGGGGTTTCCTTGTCGAGGCGCTCGTCCAGGAGCTGGCCGTAGCCCAAGACGGCCGTAAGCGGGGTGCGAAGGTCGTGGCCCAGCACCCGCAGCAGGTGGTCCACCCGCTCCCGGATCTCCTGCTCCCGCCGGGCCCGGGCGGTGGCGTTGTGGACCTGCACCAGCACGGCGGGCACCCCCTCGTGGAGCATGGCTTGGAACCCCAGGTCCAGCACCAGGGGCCGGCCCTGGGGCCCCCGGGCCTCCACCTCCACTCGGGGCAGCACCCGGGGCCGCTCCGCCAGCTCGTCCAGGGCCTTCAACATGGCCTTCCGGGAGCCCGGCTCCAGGAGTTCCACGAGCCGCAGCCCCTCGGCCGCGGCCGGCGAAAGGCCGAAGAGTTCCCGGAACGAGGGGTTCGCGTACACGATCTCACCGTCCCGCAGAAGCGCGATCCCGTCCAGGGCGCCCTCGAGGAGCGACTGGTAGAGTTCCCGGAGCATCTCGGGCGCGCCGGGCCCGCACCAGGGCCGGGCCCACACCGAGGCCCACCGGGCCACCCCTTCCGCCCAGGCCACCTGCTCCGGGCCGGGCGGCTCCGGATGTCGGCTCGCCAGCACGAGCATGCCCCGCCGCGCGGCGAGAGCGAGCGGCACCCCGAGTTCCCAGCGCTTGCCCTCCCCCCGGAAGAGCCGTGACACCGGAAGTTCCGGCGCATCGTTCTCGGGGTCGTGGCGCACCACCGGCCGGCCGTCGGTCACCACCGGGGCCAGGGGGTGGCCGGCCAGGCCGAAGGTGTACCCGGCCATCTCCTCCTCGGGCCGTTCAGCCCACGAGGCGGCCACCCAGTACCGGTCGGGGTCGCGTAACGGCAGGACCAAGGAGACCCGGTAGAACAAGAGCCGCTCGGCCAGGGCCCAGGCCAGGGCCTCCACCCCCTCCTCCAGGGTGGACGCCTCCGCGAGCCGGCGCGACAGGCGCTCTACGGTCTCCGAGGCTTGGGGAAACTCCATGGGATCTCCGGCCGATCCGGTGCCATCGGGAAACGCGATGGGGGCGGGACGAACCGTTCCAGAATACCCGCGCCGCCCCACCCCGCAACAGATCGGCCGGTGGGGGGGAGAAGTTTATAAGAACGTGCGGACGCTGGGATGTGCGGACGTGCGGACGGACAATCGTGCGGACGTTGGGACGCGCGGATGTGCGTACGGGCCAACTGCCGCGGGTCGTTGGTCGTTTGACCGTGCGGACGCTCGGATGCGCGGACGTGCGGACGGACAATCGTGCGGACGTTGGGACGCGGGGACGTGCGGACGGGGGAACTGCCGCGGGTCGTTTGACGTGTCAACTGCCGAGAGTGGGGAATGTTTGCAACTTTTCGATTGCGGCCCGTCGGGGTAGACTACGGCCATGGCCGACCTCCAGTCTCCCCACGATCGGTTCTTCCGGGACCTCTTCGCACGGCCGGACGCCGCCCGAGAGTTCGTGCGCCACTATCTCCCGGAGGAACTCACAAAGGCTCTCGACCTGGACACGGTGGCCACCGTGCCCGGCACGTTCATCGACCCGGGTCTACGCAGCCACCAGGCCGACGCCGTGTTCACCGTGGGCCTCAAAGAGGGGGGCGAGGCTTTCGTGTACGTGCTCATCGAGCATAAAAGCTATCCGGACCGGCTCACGGCACTCCAGGTCCTGCGTTACGTGGTCCGGCTGTGGGAGAAGGCCCTCCGGGAGACCGCCGAGCCCGGCCTGCCTCCGGTGATCCCGGTGGTCCTGTACCACGGCCGGCCCTCCTGGCGGGTGCCGGAGCGGCTCTCGGAGCTTCTGGACGCCCCCGAAAGCCTGCGTGCGTACCAACCGGAGTTCCGGTACCTGCTTTGTGACCTGGGGCGGTATTCC
>NZ_BAAHXI010000119.1:0-4802 GCF_054656955.1 Deferrisoma palaeochoriense | reverse complement strand
TTCCCAGCGCCCCTTTGGGGCCCCACTGTGCATGACAGTAACGCCCGAGTCAGGGCTCAGGGATAGGAGCGGGGTCCCCGCCGCGATCCGGGCCGAAGGCCCGAAGGGATATGGTCGCGGCTGGAAAGCCGCTCCCACAGGTTGGGACAACAGCCGACGCTAGAATCCCAAAGGATTTTGGCGTCCTAGCGTCCCAGCCTCCTAGCATCCCAGCAGGAAGTTACTCGGAAGTCCCTCCCCTGGACCGGCGGAGGCGTTGCGGGCGGAATCCGAAGGGTTTTCCGCCGCCTGGCTGCCCAGACGCCCAACTGCCTAGCGCGAGATTCGGCTCCGGCCGTTGCGTCCGAACGTCCCCCCGTCCCCGCGTCCGCACGGAGAAAAGGAGATAACGACATGCCCCACGTCACGCGGATCAAGGTGCGCGGCTACCACCTGGACCTCTACGGCCACGTGAACAACGCCCGGTACCTGGAGTTCCTCGAGGAGGCCCGGTGGAGCTGGGTGGAGGAGCGGGGCGACCTGGCCGGATTCATGAAGGGTGGGTACGGGTTCTCGGTGGTGAACATCAACATCAGCTACCGCCGGCCGGCGTTCCTGGGCGAGGTGCTGGAGGTGCGCTCGTCGCTCAAGAGCCTGGGGAACCGCTCTGGCGTGATCCGGCAGGAGGTCTGGCTCGCGGGCTCCGACACCCTGGTGGCGGAGGCGGACGTGACCTTCGTGGTGGTGTCGGCCAAGACCGGCCGCGCCGTGCCCCTCGAGGGCGAGGTGCGAGAACTCCTGGGCGGGCTGGGGGAAGGGCTGGGAGGCTAGGAAGCTGGGAGGCTGGGAAGCGAGGAAGCCCCCCTCAACCTGTGAGTGCATCCGTCCGGACCGGCGAGCCTACCCCGCTCGTTGTTTCCCCGCCGAGTAGATGCCCAGGGTGTAGCGGTGGGGACCCGGGGTTCCCTGGGGGACGAACGCCACCCGGTCGCCGGGGCGCACGGGGTGGGCGAGATCGTGGGTGCGGTGGTTCACGATCACGGCCTCGATCCGGTCGAGGGGGAGCCCCAGGCGCCGGGCGAGTTCGGCGGCCGCCACCCCCTCGGCAGGCACCTCCACGTCCGCCTCGCTCGGGAGCCCCTGCTCCCGCCGCAGGGTGTGGAGGAGCCCCAGAAACAGCACCCGGGCCGTGCCGGCGTTCCCCTCGCTCGTCATGCTCGCCTCCCCTCGATCAGAGATTCCGCGCCAGGTCCCGAAGGGCGTCCCGGCCCTCCCGGACGGGGGTTCGGTACGCCCGGGGCAGGAGGTCGAGCACGGCGTCGGCCGCCCGGAGGGCGTAGGGCATGGTTTTCGACTCACGCACCAGCGGGGCGCGCGGCGGAAGCACCGCCCCCAGGAAGTAAGCCACGGTGGCCGCCACGATGGCGGCCTTGAGGAGCCCCAGGCCCGCGCCCACGGTGCGGTCCACCCAACCCAGGCACGCGGCCCCCAGGAGCCGGGAGATCCCCACCCCCACGAGGAACGCCGCGGCGATGCAGCCGATCAGGATCCCGGCAAACGCCACGAGTTCCCGGGTGGCCGGCCCGAACCACGGGATGTGCGCCGCCACCACCGCGTGGTACCGCAACGCCGCCCCGGCCCCGGCCACCACCCCCACGAGCCCGGCGATCTGGCGCACCGCCCCCTTCCAGATCCCCGCCAGGAGCAAGATCCCGGCCAAAACGGCCACGAACAGGTCAAAGGGGTTCATGCAGGAATCTCCTATGGGTTCGCTGGCGGAGAAACAACGGCCCCGCGAGGCCTCCGGGCGGCAGAGCCAAGTCCCCCAAGCGGGGACGTCAACGGAAACCGACCCGGCTGTCGCCCCGGGAGCCGGTCTCACCGCCGGGGTCCCGCCGGTCACCCCCCTTACGGCCCAGGCAGGGGTTCATCCTACTTCCTCCACGCCCCCGGGAAAAAGAGCACGAACACGGTGAAGAGCTCGAGCCGGCCGGCCAGCATGCAGAAGGTGAGCACGGCCTTGCCCGCCTGGGGAAGGTGGGCGTAGTTGTCCACCGGGCCCACGTCGCCCAGGCCCGGGCCGATGTTCCCCACGCAGGCGATGACCGAGGCCACCGCGGTTACGGGCTCCACCCCCAGGGCCGCCATGGCGAGCGCCCCGCCGCCCGTGACGAGGAGGTAGAGGGCGAAGAACCCGAGCACGCCCTGGAGCACCTCGGGCGGCACCGGCCGGCCGTCCATCTTGACGAGCCGCACCCCCCGGGGGTGGATGAGCGCCCAGAGCTGGGCCCAGGCGTGTTTTAAGATGAGCACCACCCGGCTCACCTTCATGCCGCCCCCCGTGCTGCCGGCGCAGCCTCCGATGAACATGAGGAGCACGAGGAGCACCTGCCCCACCACGGGCCAGGCCTCGTAGTCGGCCGTGCCGAACCCGGTGGTGGTCAGGATCGAAACGGCCTGGAAGGCGCTGTACCGGAGGTTCTGGAGGAGGTCGGGGTAGGGGCCGACGGCGTTGGCGATCATCAGGATGCCCACCGCCCCCAGGGTGAGGAGGCCGTAGGCCCGAAGTTCCTCGTTCCGCAGGACCCGGCGCCAGCCCCCGGTCAGGGCCGCGTGGTGGAGCGCGAAGTTCACCCCCGCGAGGAACATGAACACCGTGATCACGGCGTCCACGTAGGCGCTCCCGAACCCGGCCACGCTGGCGTTTCGGGTGCTGAACCCGCCCGTGGCCATGGTGGCGAAGGCGTGGCAGACGGCCTCGAACCAGTCGAGGCCCCCCAGCATGAGGAGCAGGGTCTCGGCCGCGGTGAACAGGACGTACACGCCCCAGAGGAGCTTGGCCGTGTCCTGGATGCGCGGCCGCAGCCGGTCGGCCGTGGGGCCGGGCACCTCGGCCCGGAACATCTGCATGCCGCCCACCCCCAGCATGGGCAGGATGGCGAGCCCCAGGACGATGATGCCCATGCCCCCCAGCCAGTGGGTGGTGGCCCGCCAGAGGAGGAGGCTCCGGGGCAGGGCCTCGATGTCGGTGAGCACCGTGGCCCCGGTGGTGGTGAACCCCGAGAGGGACTCGAACACCGCGTCCACCAGGGTGGGAAGCGCCCCGGTGAGCCGGTAGGGGAGCGCCCCCACCACCCCGAAGAAGAACCACCCCAGGGTGACCACGGCGAACCCCTCCCGGTGGGTGAGGTCCGGGGACCCCCGGCGGCCGAGGGACAGAAGGGCGGCGCCGCCCCCCAGTCCCGCGGCGATCGCCCCGAGGAACCCGGCCTGGGCCCCGTCGCCGTCGGCGAGCGAGAGGGCCAGGGGCACCAACAGCATGGCGGAGAGGGCCAGGCCCAGCCCGCCCAGGACGCGCGCGAGGGCGAAGAGGTTCATGGGGCACCGAAAAAGTCTTCGACGGCCACCACCGCCTCAGGCAGGGCGAACACCACGATCCGGTCGCCCGGCTCGAGCGCGGTCTCGCCGGTGGGGATGAAGGCCTCGTCGCCCCGCACCACCGCCCCCACCAGGGCACCCCGGGGAAACGGCACCTCCCGGAGCGGCCGGTGGGCCCAGGGGAACCCCTCGGGGATCCGGAGTTCCAGCACCTCGGCCTGGTTTTCCTCCACCGTGGCCACGCTCAGCACCCCGCCACGGCGCACGTACTTCAAAATGGCGCTCGCCGTGGAGAGTCGGGGGCTGATGCAGGCGTCGATCCCTAAGCTCGGCACCAGGCCCACGTAGGCGGGCTGGTCCACCAGGCACAGGGCCCGGCGGGCCCCGTGGCGCTTGGCCAGGAGCGAGGCGAGGATGTTCTTCTCCTCGTTGGGCGTGGTGGCCACCACCACGTCGGCCTTTCCAATGCCCTCCGAGAGGAGCACGTCCACCTCGGTGATGTCGGCCTGGAGGATCGTGGCCCGGTGGGCCCGGGCCGCGAGGTCCTCGCACCGGGCCCGGTCGGGCTCCACCAGGGTCACCTCGGCCCGCTCCCGGTCGAAATGTGCGGCCACCCGCTGGCCCACGGCGCCGCCTCCAAACACGAAGATCCGGCGGGTCTGGCGTTTCTCTAGGCCGAACATGTACCGCACGGCCCCCAGATCCTCCCGGCGCATCACCAGGAACACGTGGTCGTCGGGCTCCACCGTGTCGTCGCCCCGGGGGATCAGGGTGCGGCCGTGGCGGGTGATAGCCGCCACGACGAAGGGGTACATGGCGCGCAGCTCGCCGATCTCGGCCAGGGAGAGACCGGCCACCGGGCTCGAGGCCGTGATGGGGTACCCCACGAACAGGATCCGGCCGTCGGCGAACTCGGCCACCTCCACCGCGGCCGCGTGGCTCGCGATGTTGATGAGATCCTGGGCCACGGCCTCCATGGGGTTGATGAGGAGCTCGATCCCGAGTTTCTCGGCGTTGAGCACGGCGCCCCGGCCCGTGTAGGCCACCGACCGCACCCGGGCGATCTTGACCGGGACCCCGTACTCCTTCGCCAGGAGGCAGGCCACCAGGTTCACCTCGTCCACGTCGGTCACGGCGATGAAGAGCCCGCACTCCCCGATGCCGGCCTCCTCGAGCACCCGGGCCTCGGCCCCGTTGCCCTCGAGGGCGAGCACGTTCAGGCGCTCCTCCACCGACCGCAGGGCCGCCCGGTTCTGCTCCACCACCACGACCTCGTGGCCCTCCCGGGCCAGCCGGTCGGCCGTGTGGAACCCGACCTCGCCGGCCCCCACCACGATCACCCGCACGCGAATCCTCCTCCGAAGAGCTGGGACGCTGGGATGCTAGGAAGCTGGAACGCTAGGACGCTGGGATGCTGGGACGCTAGGACGCTGGGACGCTGGGAT
>NZ_BAAHXI010000118.1:0-4845 GCF_054656955.1 Deferrisoma palaeochoriense | reverse complement strand
ACCCTATCCCGATCCGGGCCCCCTGGGTCCCGGCGGGGTGCGGACGGTCGCTGGGCGAGGGGGCGTCCGCGCGGTATCAGATCGCCGACCCACCCCGCTCGCCGGTGCGGATCCGGATCGCGTCCTGCACGGGGCTCACGAACACCTTCCCGTCCCCGATCTTTCCCGTGCGGGCGGCGGCCACGATCGCGTCCGCCACGGCAGCCGCCTGTGACTCGTCCACCACCACCTCCATCTTCACCTTCGGCACGAAGTCCACCGTGTATTCGGCGCCTCGGTAAAGTTCCGAGTGACCCTTTTGGCGGCCGAATCCCCGCACCTCGCTCACCGTCATTCCCTGCACCCCCAGATCCTGCAACGCGTCCTTCACGGCGTCGAGCCGGAAGGGCTTGAAGATCGCCTCAATCTTGAGCATGGCTGCGCGCTCCTTTGTCGTTGAGTTGTTTCAGACGTGGATGGGCCCCTCGGTGCCCGGTCGCCGCCGCTGCCAGGGGGCGCCGAGGAGACGTCCGTTCCGAAAGCAGGAGTCGTGCCAGGGCGGCCGAGACACCCCGTGTCCCGGAAACCGGGCTCCCGTGACGGGATTCGGGGCCCGGTCCGGCTGTCGTGGACGCATTCTTGTGTGTTCAAGAATCGGAAAAGACAACGTTGTAGTAACGATGCGGAAAGAGACAAAAATGTGTATCAGGAATCAGTTGAGGACAAAATTGAGTCACTCGGGCGCGCCGGAGGGACCCTCTTTGCCGGGGGGGGAAGGCAAAACACCAGGGATATTCCTGGGGTTTGGACCCGACCGGCGGCTCTGTTCCCCGCTGGCACGGTCCTGGCAACCGGGGGGGCGTCGCCGCCGCGGCCGGTAACCCAACCCTGAGGGAAGGAGAGAAAGCGATGAGACGAACGATCCGACGCAGCATCCTCCTGGCCGCCGTGGGGCTCGCCGCGGCCGGCGCGGCCTGGGCGGCCGACGAGCCGCTCACCCCCGAGACGGTGCAGACCCACCTGAACTACGTGTGGACCCTGGTGGCCGCCTTCTTGGTGTTCTTCATGCAGGCCGGGTTCGCCATGGTGGAGGCCGGGTTCACCCGGGCCAAGAACGCCTGCAACATCCTGATGAAGAACTTCATGGACTTCGGCATGGGTGCTTTGGGGTTCTTCTTCGTGGGGTTCGGGCTCATGTTCGGCGCCTCCAAGGGGTGGTTCGGCACCACGGGGTTCATGCTCCGGGACTTCGCCGCCGAGGGCGACCCCTGGGTGTACGCCTTTTTCATGTTCCAGGTGGTGTTCGCGGCCACGGCGGCCACCATCGTCTCGGGAGCCGTGGCCGAGCGCATGAAGTTCAGCGTGTACCTGGTGTTCAGCGCGCTCATGACCATGGTCGTGTACCCTGTGTTCGGGAGTTGGGCTTGGGGCAGCCTGTACAAGGGCGCCGGGTGGCTCGAGGGCCTCGGGTTCATCGACTTCGCCGGCTCCACGGTGGTCCACTCGGTGGGCGGGTGGGCCGCCCTGGCCGGCGCCATCGTGGTGGGCCCCCGCATCGGGAAGTACAAGAACGGGAAGCCCCAGGCGATTCCGGGCCACTCCATGCCGCTCGCGGCCCTCGGCGTGCTGATCCTCTTCTTCGGGTGGTTCGGGTTCAACCCTGGGTCCACTACCACCGGGGACACCTCCATCGCCCTGATCGCCGTCACCACGGCCCTGGCCGGGGCGGCCGGGCTCGTCTCGACGATCTACTACACCTGGATCCGGTTCGGAAAACCCGACGTGGGCATGACCCTGAACGGGTGCCTGGCGGGCCTGGTGGGCATCACGGCCGGCTGCGCCAACGTGAGCCCCCTTTCCGCCATCGTGATCGGGCTCGTGGCCGGGGTGCTCGTGACCGAGTCGGTGCTCTTCTTCGACCGGATCGGCGTGGACGACCCCGTGGGTGCGGTGTCGGTGCACGGCGTGTGCGGGGCCTGGGGCACCCTGGCGGCGGGGCTCTTCAACAGCGCCGGGTTCTCCTGGGGCGTGGTGGGCGTGCAGGCCCTGGGCATCGCCGCGGCCTTCGTTTGGGCCTTCTCCTCGAGCTTCGTGCTCTTCAAGGTGCTCAAGGCCCTGATGGGCGTTCGCCTGAGCGAGGAAGAGGAGCTCACCGGCTGCGACTTCTCCGAGCACGGCCTGAGCGCCTACCCGGAGTTCCTGTTCCCCCACGTGGTGAGCCCGAAGGCCGGCGCCGGCGGGATGCCGCCTCCGGCGGCACCGAACGCCACCACCCTGGCCCATTCGAAGATTTGAGCGAGGTTCCGTCCCCCCTTTCGATGAGGAGTTCGCCATGAACCGTTCGATCGCGCTCGGATTTGCCCTGGTGGCCGCGTTGGTCTGCCGCGCCCCGGCCGAGGAGGCCGGCTGGCTCGCCGACCAGAACTTCACCGCCAACGTAGCCTACACCTCGGACTACGTGTTCCGGGGCGTCTCCCAGACCAACTCCAACTGGGCCGTGCAGGGCGGGTTCGACTACGCGGCCCCCGGCGGGGTGTACCTGGGCACCTGGGCCTCCAACGTGAGCTTTGGCGGAGGCATCGAGATGGACTTCTACGCGGGCTATGCCGGTGAGGTGGCCGGGTTGGCCTACGATCTGGGCGTCATCTACTACGCCTACCCCAAGTCCCACAACGACCCGGAGCTGAATTTCGCGGAGGGGAGCCTCAGTCTCGAATACGGGCTCCCGGCCCTGGGGCCGGTGAGCCCCTCGGTGGGCCTCTCCTACGCCTACTCCCCCGATTTCTTCGGGGAGGACGGCGCGGCCCACTACCTGGCCGGCAGCCTCGGCCTGGAGCTGCCCTGGGGGCTTTCGGTCTCGGGCGCCGTCGGCTGGCAGACCGTGGAGGGCGACAAGACCACGGGCGGCGGCAACGGCCTCGACGGAGACGACGGGTTCGACTACTGGCACTACCGGGTCGGCGTGGCCGCTTCGGTGAAGGGGTTCGATCTCGACCTCAGCTACCACAACACCACCGAGGCCGATTTCCTGGGCTCCGACCTCGCCGACGGCCGGATCGTGTTCACGGTTTCCCGAGCGCTTTGACGGCGTTGGGGCTCCCTGGGGCCGTCCGGTGCGCCAGGGAGCCCCGGGTTCCGCCTCACGCCGCCAACGCCGTAGCCGTGCGCTCGGCCAGGGCGCGGCGCCGGAGGTAGGCCTCGCGGCAGATCGCCATGTCCTCGAAGAACGCCTCCATCTCCTCCATGAGCATGGCCTGGGGGCCGTCGCACAGGGCCTTTTCGGGGCGGGGGTGGAAATCCACGAGCACCATGTTGGCCCCGGCGATCACCCCCTGGGCCGCAGCGTGCCAGATGTCGAGGATCCGGTCGGGCGCGGCCACCTTCTTGCCCACCGAGTGGGAGGGGTCCACGCACACCGGAAGACGGGTCTGGCGCTTCACCACCGGCACCTGGGCGAAGTCCACGAGGTTGCGGTGGGGGTCCCCCAAGTTCGTCTTGACCCCCCGCAGGCAGAACACGATGCGGGGATTGCCGTTGGTGGCGATGTACTCGCAGGCGTTCAGGCTCTCCTCCAGGGTGATCCCCATGCCCCGCTTGAAGAGCACCGGGAACTCCTGCTGCCGGCCCACGTGCTTGAGGAGCTCGAAGTTCTGGGCGTTGCGGGTGCCGATCTGCACCATGACCCCCGTGGGGTTCCCGGCCGTCCGGAGGGCCTCGGAGATCTCCTCCAGATGGCGCTCGTGGGTGACCTCCATGGCGATCACCCGGATGCCGTAGCGGCCCGCGAGCTCGAACACGTAGGGCAGGCAGGCCTTCCCGTGGCCCTGGAAGTCGTAGGGGGAGGTCCGGGGCTTGTAGGCGCCCATGCGCGTCGTGGTGACCCCGAGGCGCTGGAGCGAGCGCATCACGACCTCCACGTGCTCGGGGGTGTCCACGGCGCAGAGCCCGGCGAACACGTGGAAGGAGTCCTGGGAGAAGGTGAGGCCCTGGTAGGTGAACCCCACCTCGGGGGCCTGGCCGTCGTGGCGGCCGATGATCCGGTATTTGGAGCTCACCCGGATCACGTTCTGGACGAACGGCAGTTCCTCGAAGGCCTCGGTGGGCACCTGGCGGGTGGGGCCGAACACGTAGACCTCGTGGAGGTCCTGGAGGGCTCCCTTGACCCGGTGGAACCGCAGTTCCAGGTCGGGGAACCGGGCCGCTACGGCCTCGAGGGCCGCGCGCTCCTGGGGGCCGGGGCGGGTGTCGGGTTTGAGCACGACGATCATGGGCGCTTCCTCCTTTTCCCCGTCGGGGGAACGAAAGGGCCGTGGGCGGCGGATTCGCCAACCCACGGCCCCGGAGGAAACGAAAACCGGCCACGGGCTGGCGGGGGGCCTGCCCGTGGCCGGCGGGGGTGTCGATGGTCGGGAGATCCGGTCTGCCGCTACACCTCCGCCGCCCGGGCAGGCTTCCGAAAGAAGCCCCCGAAATAAAAGGAATAGGCGGCGAAATAGCGGCTGCTGTGCACCGGGTCGTCTCCGTTCGCGTTGTCTACCCTGAGTCGTATACCCCGGCCGACGCCGGCGTGTCCAGAAAAAAAAAGCGGTCGTCGGTCACCGGTCTCCGGTCCCTGCCCGTGCTCCCGCTCGAGGGCCCCGCCCGCCGGCACCGCGATCCGGGCGGGGGCCCGCCGAAAGGCGCCGTGGCCGGGAGGGGGGCCGCCCCTCCACGGATGTGGCTACGCAGCCGGAACTCCCGGAATACTAAGACCAACGAAACTATTGTCGGATCCCCGGCGTTGCAACGGAAACCCGCGGGTGGGGGGCTGGTGAAGAGCCGGGTGCGGCCCCTTACCTCGCCGCGCCATCGCCACGCCTGGATCGC
>NZ_BAAHXI010000117.1:0-4925 GCF_054656955.1 Deferrisoma palaeochoriense | reverse complement strand
GGGTTAATACCTGCCTAGCCGCCAAGCCGCCTAGCGGACGTTACCTGGCCGTCGGGCCCCGATGCGCGGCGCGAACGGGGGGCGCGGGGCGAAGGGGTAGGGTACGCCGAGGCCCTGGGTTCGCTTTTCCCGTGTCCCTGTAGTAGGCTTCCGCGCCTTCCGATTTCCGCGAGGTACCCAAACCCATGAGCCAACCGTTCCGCTTCCTCCCCGAGGCCCCCGAGGGGCCCGGGGACGTGTTCGACGTCGTCCTGGTCACGGGCGACGCCTACGTGGACCACCCGGCCTTCGGCGCGGCCCTGATCGGCCGGTACCTGGAGAGCCTGGGGTTGCGGGTGGGCATCCTGGCCCAGCCCGACTGGACCCGGCCCGACGATTTCCGCCGGTTCGGCCGGCCCCGGCTCTTTTTCGGGGTGACGGCCGGGAACCTGGACTCGGCCGTGGCCCACTACACCCCGGACCGCCGCCGCCGCAAGCGGGACGCCTACTCCCCCGGCGGGCAGCCGGGCCGCCGGCCCGACCGGGCCACCGTGGTGTACGCCCAGCGGTGCAAGGAGGCCTACCCCGACGTGCCGGTGGTACTGGGGGGGGTGGAGGCGAGCCTGCGGCGGCTCGCCCACTACGATTTCGTGGAGGACCGGGTGCGCCGGTCGGTCCTGGCCGACGCCAAGGCCGAGTTCCTGGTGTACGGCATGGCCGAGCGGGCCCTGGGGGAGCTGGCCCGGGGGCTCGCGGCCGGCTGCCCCCCGGAGGACCTGCGGGGGCTCCGGGGCATCGCCTACCGCACTACCGAGCCGCCGGAGGGGGAGGGGGTTCTCGAGCTTCCGTCCTACGAGGAGGTGGCCGACGACCCGGACGCGTTTTTCCGGTACTTCCAGGCCCTCGACCGGGCGATGCGCCAGCCCGCGCCGCCGGCCTTGGTGCAGCGCCACGGCCCCGTGGCCGTGGTGGTGAACCCGCCGGCCGAGCCCCTTTCCCCGGAGGAGCTCGACGCCCTGTACCACCTGCCGTTCACCCGGCGGTACCCGCCCCGGTACGACGCCGAAGGGGGCGTGCCGGCCCTCGAGCCCGTGCGGTGGTCGGTGGTGACCCACCGGGGCTGCTACGGCGGGTGTTCGTTCTGCGCCCTGGCGGCCCACCAGGGCAAGGGCATCGTGAGCCGGCCGGCAGAGGGCGTGGTGGAGGAGGTGCGCCGGCTCGCCCAGGACCCGGAGTTCCGGGGCACCCTGACCGACGTGGGGGGGCCCACGGCCAACATGTACGGCACGGGTTGCACCAAGGCCGGGCCCGGCCGGTTCGCCTGCGACCGGCCGAGCTGCCTGATGCCCGAGGTGTGCCCCCACCTGGAAACCGGCGGCCAGCCCTATCTCGACCTCCTGCGGGCCGTGCGCCGGGTGCCGGGCGTGAAGCACGTGTTCGTGGCCTCGGGGCTCCGGCACGACCTCCTCCTGCGGCCCAACCAGAGGCGGCTCTTTCGGGAGATCGTGGCCCGCCACGTGGGCGGCCAGATGAAGGTGGCCCCCGAGCACGTGGCGAACCGGGTGCTACGGCTCATGGGCAAGCCGGGCCGCCGCACCTGGAAGGAGTTCCTGGAAACCTTCGGGCGGATCCGCCGCGACCTCGACCGGCCGGTGTACGTGATCCCCTACCTCATGACGGGCCACCCGGGCTGCGACCTGACCGACGCCCTGGACCTCGCCGGGTTCGTGAGCGACCTGGGCCGGTTCGCCGAGCAGGTCCAGGATTTCACCCCGACCCCGATGACGCGGTCCACTTGCATGTACGTGACGGGCCGCGACCCCCTCACGGGCGAGGAGGTGCCGGTGCCCAAGGGGCGGGAGAAGCGGGTCCAGCGGGCCCTGGCCCAGTTCCAGAGCCCCCGGAACCGGGAGTACCTGATCCGGCATTTCGAGGCCGAGGGCCGGCCCGACGTGCTGCGGCGGCTCTACGGCCCGGGGTACCGTGACCGGGCCCGCAAGGGCTTTGACTCCCGTTCCAAACGCTGTGATACTAGGCGCTGTTCCCCGAAGCCACACCGGAAACGGAGCGAGGAGACCCCATGAACGTTGGAAAGCGGATCCGGAGGATGCGGGAGGCCCAGGATCTGAGCCTGGCCCAGGTGGCCCAGATGACCGGGTTGAGCGAGGAGTACCTCCAGAACGTGGAGGAGGGGGCCGAGGTGCCCTCCATCGGCGCCGTGCTCCGGATCTCCCGGGCCCTGGGTTCGAAGATGGGCCAGATCCTCCACGAGGCCGGCACCCGTTCCGACATCTTCAGCGTGGTGCCGGCGGGGAACGGGGCCACGGTGGACCGAGCGGTCCAGCGCACCGGCCAGGGGTACACCTACCAGAGCCTGGTGGCCCCCGACCTCAGGGGCCAAGGCATGGAGCCGTTCCTCGTGACCTTCGACCCCAAGGCGGCGAGCTCGGTGCAGCCCATGGTCCACGAGGGCGAGGAGTTCCTCTACATCCTCTCGGGCACGGTGGAGCTCCTCTACGACGGCGAGACCTACACCCTGAAGAAGGGCGACAGCCTCTACATCGATTCGTCCCGGCCCCACGCCCTGCGGGGCATCGGGAAGACCCCGCCCCAGGCCCTGGCGGTCATCTTCAGCCGGGACTGAGATCCCCTCACCGCGGCCCTCTCCCCCCGCAACGGGGGGAGAGGGTGCCAGAACCCGGCCGCCGTGTGTCCGGCGGCGGGGGCGGCTCGCCCTCAAGAAGTCGGGCCCGTCGGCCGATCCGGTACCGGCCCCATTGCCGCTCCGGAGCGCCCATGGACCACACCCCCCGCCGGATCCTGTTGCGCGTTCTCCTCTCCTTGGCCGTCGCGGTCGCCCTGGCCGAGGCCGCGGAAGAGACCCTCAAGTTCGCGTTTCCCCACATCCCCCACCTGTGGGCGTACCTCCTGCATTTCGGGCTCATCGCCGGGGCCGCCGCCGTGCTCGTGGCCCGGGGGCCGGTGCGGGTTCTTCGCGAGGCCCTGGCCCGGCGTGCCGAGGCCGAGGCCCGGTACCGGACCCTGTTCGAGGAGTCGCCGGTGCCCTGCTGCCTCACCCGGCGGGAAGGCGACGCCCCGGTGGTGGCCGACGCGAACCGGGCGTTCTGCGAGGCGGTGGGGCTCCCGAAGGACCGGATCGTCGGCCGGCCGCTGGCCGAGTTCTACGACGAGGAGTCCCGGCGGGCCCTTCTGGAGGGCGGCGGCTACGCCCGGGCGCTGGAGGGCCGGTTCCGGGAGGAGCTGCGCACCCTGGTCGGGGCCGACGGCCGGGAAGTGCCCACGGTGCTGCGGGCCCGGCCGGTCCGCACGGCCGAAGGGGAGGCCTGGGGCACCCTCGCGGTGTTCGTGGACCTCACCGAGCGGCTCCGGACCCGGGAGACCCTGGCCCGGCTCCACGCGGCCGTGGAGAACGCCGGGGAGATGGTGATCGTGACCGACGCCGCCGGCCGGATCGCCTACGTGAACCCGGCCTTCGAGCGGATCACGGGGTGGACGGAGGACGAGGCCCTGGGCCGCCGGGTGGAGGATCTCGTTCGGAGCGGCGAGCACCCGGCCGCGTTCTACGCCGAGTTCGAAGAGACCCTCCGCCGGGGCGAAACCTGGACGGGCGCCTTCGTGAACCGCCGCAAGGACGGCACCCCCTTCGAGGTGGACGCCACGGTGTCCCCGATCCGGGACGCGGAGGGACGGATCACCGGCTACGTGGGCATCCAGCGCGACATCACGCGGGAGCGGCAGATGGAGCGGGCCCTCGACCAGGCCCGGCGTCTCGAAACCCTGGGCCAGCTCGCCGGCGCCGTGGCCCACGACTTCAACAACTACCTCACCGTGATCCTGGGGCAGGCCGAGATGGCGGGGATCCAGGGGGACCTTCCCCCGTCGGCCCGGGACCGGCTCGATCGGATCCGCGAGGCGGCCGAGGGGGCGGCCGGCCTGGCGGCGCAGCTCCTCGCGTTCGGCCGGCGGGAGAAGGCCGAGCCCCGGGTGGTGGACCTGGTGGAGGTGGTGCGGGGGCACGAGAAGATGGTCCGGAAGCTCGTGGGCGAGGGCATCCGGGTGGAGCTCCGTCTGGGCGGGGGGGAGGTGCCGGTGCGGCTCGATCCCACCCGGTTCGCCCAGGTGCTCCTGAACCTGGCCGCCAACGCCCGCGACGCTATGCCCGACGGGGGCACGCTCTGGATCCGGGCGGGCCGGGACGGGGACCACGCCGTGCTGGAGGTCGAGGACACCGGGGTGGGCATGGACGAGGCGACCCGGGCCCGGGCCTTCGAGCCGTTTTTCACCACGAAGGCGGGCAAGGGCACGGGCCTCGGGCTCGCCACGGTCTACGGCATCGTGACCCAAGCCGGCGGCACGATCGAGGTGAAGAGCGCCCCCGGCCGGGGGTGCCGGTTCGCGATCCGGCTTCCGCTGGCCGACGGGGCGGCCTCCGCGGGTCCCCGCCCCGCGCGGGCGCCGTCGGCGGCCCGGGGACGGGGCCTTACGGTGCTCGTGGTGGACGACGAACCCCAGGTGGGCCGGGCCGTGGCCGACGCCCTCGCGGCCCTGGGGTACCGGCCGCTCCGGGCCGAGGGGCCCGGGGAGGCGCTCCTTCTGGCCGAGCGGGAGGGATGGCGGATCGACGCCCTGGTGACCGACGTGCGCATGCCCCTCATGGACGGCCCCGCGCTGGCCCGCCGGCTCCGGGAACAGGCGCCCGGCCTGCCCGTGGTTTTCGTTTCGGGACACGCGGCCGGGATCGAGCTTCCCGAGGACGCGGTGTTCGTGGGGAAACCCTTCCGCACGGCCGATCTGGGCCGGGCCCTGGACCGGGTGCTCGCGCCCGCGCTGGGGAAGGCGGCGAACTGAGATCGCGGGGGGACCAGGGGGCAGAGGACAGAAGACAGAGGACAGGGGGTGGCGTTCCAGCTTCCGAGTGACTTCCC
>NZ_BAAHXI010000116.1:0-5404 GCF_054656955.1 Deferrisoma palaeochoriense | reverse complement strand
ACGTCCGCGCGGAGGAACGACCCGCGGCCGTTGGAACGATTCACGATTTACGATTCACGGCAGTTGTGCGATTCACGATTTACGGCCTTTATCCGGAGTTCCCGTGAGACGCGTACTGATTCTGGCGATGATGGTTCTGGCCCTCGGGGCTTCGGCCCGGGCCGAGGATCCGGTGGACGCCTACGACGCCCGGCTCGAGGAGATCGCCCGGGAGGTGGAGGCGATCCGCCAAGAACTCGAGGCCGTGGCCCGGGAGGTGGCCTGGGCCGGCATGGCCGAGGCGTTCGTGTTCGTGGAAAAGCCCGACCCGGCCTGGCGCGAGACGGGCGTGGCCGTGGTGGTGGACGGCACCCCGGTCGCCACCCGGGCGTTTCTGCCCGAGGAGTGGGGGCTTCTGGAGAAGGGGATCGCGGTGGAGGTCGCCCGGGTCTGGGTGGCGGCCGGGGAGCACCGGGTGTGGCTCGGGCCGGCCGGCGCGGAGCCGGGGGAGCCCACCGTGCTCGAGGCGGCCGCGGCCCGCCCGGTGGCCTGGGTGGCCGCGGCCGGCGACGAGGGGGTGCGGTGGCGGGCCGAGTAGCCGTCGCGGCCCTGGCGGTGTTCCTGGCGGCCGCCGTTTCGGCCGCGGGGGTGCGGGAGCAGGCCGGGATGGCCCGGGCGCTCCTGGGCGCCGGGCCCGAGGCCCTGGACCTCCTGGGCCGGGATCCGGCGGCCGGGTCCCGGGCCGACCGGTACTTCCGGGCCCTGGCCCTCGACCGGGCCGGGTTCCGGGCCGCGGCCCTGGGGGTGTGGGCCGAGCTTGCCGCGACGGACGGGCCGTTCTCGGGTCCGGCCCTCGAGGCCGCGGTGGACCGGGAGTTCGTCCGGGGCCGGTACGAACGGGTCGCGGCCCTGGCCGCGGCCGCGAACCCCGGCCGGCTCGCCGACCCCGACACCCTTTGGTACCGGGTGGGTCAGAGCCTGCGGATGCTCGGCCGCAACCCGGAGGCGGCCGAGGTCCTGGGCCGGGTGTCCCAAGGCCCCTTCCTTCCCTATGCCCTCCACACGCTCGCCCAGATCCGGTTCGAGGAGGACCGCCACGCCGAGGCCCTGGACCTCCTGGCCCGGGCCGTGGAGGCGGCGCCGGAGCCCCTGGCCGACCGGATCCGGCTGACCCGGGGCCGGATCCTCTACCAGGTGGCCGTGGGGCTCTTGGGCCTCGACCCCGAGGCCCGGGAGCGGGGGCTCCAGGTGGCCCGGGACCAGTTCGGACGAATCCAGCCGGAAAGCCCCTGGTACGCCCAGGCCCTGGAGGGGATGGGGTGGTGCGACCTGGAACTCGGGGCCACGGCCGAGGCCCTGGCCGCGTTCACCCTGGCCGCCGAGCGGGACCCCGACCGGGCGCCCCTGTACCTGTGGGCCCAGGGCCGGGCCTACGAGGCGGCCGGCATCCTGGCCGAGGCGGCCCGGCAGTACGCCGCGGCCCGGGAGGCCGCCCTGGAGCGGGCCGAGGCCCTGGAGGCCCGGGCCGCCGCTCCCGGTCCCGACCCGGTCTGGGCCGCCGAGGCCGGACGGACCGGGCCGGTGGAGAGCCGGATCGAGAACCTGGGCCGCCGGGCGAACGCCCTGCAGGCCGCCCTCGACGTCCGGGAGGCGTTTCTCGCGGCCCGGGCCCGGAGGGTGGACGCGGCCGCCGCCCGGCTGGCCGCGCTCGCCGGGGAACTCGATCACATGAAGGGGGGAATCGCCCAGTACCTCGACCGGGTGAGCGTGGCCGCGCTCGTGCCGGCGGAGGCCCGGCCGCGGATCGCGGCGCTCACGGCCCGCCACCGGGCCCTCGACCGGGAGATCGGCCGGCTCCACGCGGCGGCCCGGGCCCTCGAGGGCCGGGCCCCGGGGGCGGCTCGGACCCTCGAGGCCCGGGTCCTCTCGGCGGCCGCGGGGCTCGCCGGCGCCCGGGCCCGGTTCCTGGAGGGGCTTCGGGACCGGGTGTCCCAGCGCCAGAAGGAACTCGCGGCCCGGATCGGGGAACTCCAGGACGCGGCCCGGGGGGTGGAGCCGGCCGTGGGGGCGGCCCGGGAGGCCGTGGCGGCCCAGGCCCGCGCGGTGGCCGGGGCCCGGGAGCGGCTCCAAGGGCTTCGGGCCCGGCTCGAGGCCGCGGCCGGCCGGCTCGGAGCGCTCCGGGACGAGGCCCTGGCCCGGGGCCGGGACGCCGCGGCCGCCCGGCTGCGGGCCCGGGCGGCCGAGTGGCGCAGGAGGGCCGACCTCTACGCCCTGGACGAGACCCAGGCCCTGCACCTCCTCCGGGAAGGGGGTGGCCAATGAGGGGAGGCGGCCGAACTCTCTGCGCGCTCGGGCTCGGGGCCTTGGGCCTCCTTGCGGCCTGCGCCGGGGCCCCGACCCGGACCGAGGCGCCCCGGCCTGCGGCCGAGGTCGCCCGGGCCCCCGAACCCAAACCCAAGCCCCGGAGCCTCTCCCAGGCCACCCGGGAGGCCCGGGCGAAGCTCGAGGCCCTCCGGAAACGCAGGGCCCAGGCTCCCGAGGCCCCCGCTCCCCGGGACGGGGGGCTCGTGGCCCGCTACGAGGAACTCCTGGCCCGGCCCGGCACCCCGGAAGACCGGAAACCCGAGATCCTGCTTCGGCTCGCCGAACTCGCCTTCGAGGAGGAGTCGGAGGCCCTGCGGCTCGCCTACGAGGGCGAGGCCGACGTCCCCCCCGCCCAGCGGTACGTGCGCACCAAGGCCTACTACGAGCGGCTCGTGACCGCTTACCCGGAGAGCCCCCAGGCCCTGACGGCTTTCTACAACCTGGGCTACGTCTACGGCGAGCGGGGCGAGGTCCGCCGGGCCGCCCAGGCCTACCGGGAGGTGCTCCGCCGGGACCCCGCGACCCCCTACCGGGACGAGATCCACATGCGCCTGGGCGAGGTGGCCTTCGACGACGGGCTCCTGGAGGAGGCGGCCGCCCACTACCGGGCCGTGGCCGAGGGCGGAAAGCCCGAGTACCGGCCGGCCGCCCTCTACAAGCTGGGCTGGTGCTACTTTAATCTCGAGCGCTACCCCGAGGCCGTGGAGGCGTTCCACGGGGTGCTGGCGGACGCCGACCCCTCCCGGGAGGACCTGCGGCGGGAGACCGTGGAGGTGCTGGCCAAGACGCTCCTGGAGTGGGGGGGGCTGGGGGCCCTTCGGGCCTACCTGGACGACCACCCCGAGGTGCGCGACCGGGGGCCCGAACTCTACCGGAAGCTCGGCGACCTCTTCCTCGAGGCGAGCCGGTACGAGGACGCGGTGGCCGCCTACGAGGCCGGGGTCGAGGCGTACCCCGATGCCCCGCTCTGCCTCGAGATGGAGCGGGGCATCCAGGCGGCCTACCGGATCGTGCGCAACGTCGAGGCCACCATGGCCCGGCGGGAGTCGTGGGTGGAGCGCTACGGCCCGGGGTCGGCCTGGGACCGGGCCCACGCGGGCACCGAACTTGCGGCCGAGCGCGACCGCATGGTGGAGGAGGGCCTGCGGCTCGCGGCCCTCTACCGCCACGGACGGGCCCAGCGGGGCCAGGGGGAGATCGGGCGGGCCGTGGCGCTATACTGGGCGTACCTCGACTGGTTCGGCGACCGGACCGAGGAGGGCTACGAGCTCGCCTACCGCTACGCCGACGCGCTGCGGGAGGCCGGGCGGCTCCGGGAGGCGGCCGACGCCTACCGCCGGGTGGCCGAGCGGGCCGACCGCACGAACCGGCGGGAGGATGCGGGGCTGCGGCGGATCGAGGTGCTGGGGCGGCTCGCGGCCGACGACCCGGCCGTGTTCGACGAGTGGATCCGGGCCCACGGGGAGTTCGTGGACGCCAACCCGGACTCGCCCCGGGTGGCCGAGGTGCTCCTGGTGCAGGGCGACCGGCTCCTGGCCGCCGGCCGGCTCGAGGGGGCCCTGGCGGCCTACGAGCGGCTGCGCCGGATGCGGCCCCAGGCGTCCGAGGCCCGCAGGTCGTGGGGCCGCACGGCCACGGCGCTCTTCCGCCTGGAGCGCTACGCCGAGGCCGAGGGGGCGGCCCGCCGGGCCCTGGAGGAACGGCTCCCCCCGGACGAGGAGCGCCAGGCCCGGGAACTCCTGGTGTTCAGCGTGTTCAAGCAGGGGGAGGCGGCCGAGGCCGCCGGCGCGATCGACGAGGCGAACCGCCATTTCCTGCGGCTCGTGGAGGAGTTTCCCCGGGCCGAGGCGGCCCGGATCGCCCTCTACCGCGCGGCAGAGAACCTGCGGGCGGCGGGCCGCGAGGCCGAGGCCGCGGACCTCTACGAGCGGCTGGCGGCCCGGTACCCCGGGTCGGACCACGCCCGGGCCGCCCTGGTCCTGGCGAGCCGGATCCACGAGAGCGGGGGCGACTGGGCCCGGGCGGCCCAGGACCGGGAGGCCCTCGTCCGAGAGGCCCGGGATCCGGCCGAGGCGGCCGACGCGCTCTTCGGCGCGGCCGTGGCCTGGCGAAACGCGGGGGAACCCCTGCGCGCCGCCGAGCGGTTTCGGCAGTTCGCCGAGCGGTTCCCGGAGGACCCCCGGGTGGCCGAGGCCTGGCTCGCCCGGGCCGAGAGCCTGGAGGCGGCCGGCCGGGACCCCGAGCCGGCCTACCGGGCGGCCTGGGACACCCCGGCCGAAGGCCCGGGGGCCTACCACCGGGCCAAGGCGGCCCTGGCCCTGGCCCGGCGCCGGCTTGAGCGGTTCCGGGCGGTGGAACTGCGGGGCGACCTGGAGGCGCGGCTCGCGGAGAAGGAGGAACTCCTGGAGGAGGCGCTCGCCTGGCTCACCCGGGCCGCCGGGGTGCCCTTCGGCGACGTGGTCACCGAGGCCCTGTACCAGGCTGGGGAGGCCTTCGAACACATGAAGGAGGCGCTTCTCGCCTCGGAGCGGCCGGCCGGGCTCACCCCCGAGGAACTCGAGGAGTACAACTTCCTCCTGGAGGAGCGGGCGTTCCCCCTGGAGGAGCGGGCGATTGGGTTCTACCAGAAGGGCGTGGCCGTGGCCCAGAAGACCGGGGTCCACACGACGTGGGTGGACCGGATGTTCGCCCGGCTCGAGGCCCTGGTGCCCTGGGCCTACCAGCGGCCCGAGGAGCCCGTGGCCGCGGCCGACCCGGTGCCGGCGCCGGCCCGGTGATGCTTCGTGGCTCCCGCGCGCCGCAACCCCACCCCCCGGCCGGCCGCGGCGCGGGTGCTTGGAAGCTTCCCAGGGCCCCTTTGGGGCCCCACTGCGCAGGACAGTAACGCCCGAGTCAGGGTTTGGGGGTGGGAGCGGCGTCCACGCCGCGATCCGGGCCGAAGGCCCGAAAGCATGTTGTCGCGGCTTGGAAGCCGCTCCCACAGGTTGGGGCAGCCTGTGGAGCTGGAATCACATATGATTTTAGCGTCAGCGTCCCTGCCTCCCAGCGTCCCAGCGGGAAG